>DASVBS010000005.1 GCA_036375715.1 Longimicrobiaceae bacterium
CGACGCCGCGCGTACCTCCCTCGAGTTCCGCGGCGATGGGGGGACCGGGTGGTCGATGGCCTGGAAGATCAACTTCTGGGCGCGCCTCCTGGACGGGGATCACGCCTACCGCATGCTCCAGAACCTGCTCACCCTCACCCACAGCCCCAAGACTGACTACGAGGGAGGCGGTGTGTATCCCAACCTCTTCGACGCGCACCCGCCCTTCCAGATCGACGGTAACTTCGGCGCGACCGCCGGCATCGTGGAGATGCTGATGCAGAACCACACCGGCGAGGTCCACCTCCTCCCTGCGCTTCCCTCCGCCTGGCCCGACGGCCACGTGCGCGGCCTCCGTGCCCGGGGCGGCTTCCAGGTCGACATCGAGTGGCGGGCGGGTGAGCTCGAGCGAGCGGTCATCGTGTCGGAACGGGGAGGTCCGCTGCGCGTCCGCTACCGTGACCGTCTGCGGGAGTACGATACCCGGCCGGGCGAGCGCATTGTGATCGAGGGGTGATCGAGCTCACCTCCGTGACCTCCGTTCCACCCTCTGCGGCCTCCGCGGTTCTACTCGGGCTGAGCGACAATCATTCCTCGGGAATTCATTCCCACCCCCGATTCGCGCGCGTTATACTGCGCTTGAAGGCAAGTTTTTCTGGTCCGCACCCACCGACGTCTTCCCCATGATCCTCTGCCGCTTAGCCCCAAATCGCGATGCCGCCGCGCGGCCGCGACTGTGGCAATGGCGCTATCCCATGCGCATTCGCCTCCCGCTCGCCGTCGCCATCGCCATCTACCTGACCGCCTGCTCTCCGGGCGATCCCTCCACGTCCGCCGCGGGCGCCGAGACCCGTGAGCGGCACACGGAGGTCTCCATCGTCGGGGACCAGTTCTACATCAATGGGCGACCCACCTACGAGGGGCGCACCTGGAACGGTCACCGCATCGAGGGCCTCCTGTTCAACTCCCGCATGGTGCAGGGGATCTTCGATGACCTGAATCCGGAGACCCGGCACCTGTGGGCCTATCCCGACACGCGCACGTGGGATCCCGAGCGGAATACCCGCGAGTTCATCGACGCGATGCCGGAGTGGCGTCGCCATGGCCTCCTCTCCTTCACGATCAACCTCCAGGGCGGGAGCCCGCAGGGATATTCGCGCGAGCAGCCCTGGCACAACTCCGCGATCGATTCCCTCGGCAACCTGCGGCCGGAGTACATGGCCCGGCTGGAGCGGATCCTCGATCGCGCGGACGAGCTGGGGATGGTCCCGATCCTGGGCATCTTCTACTTCGGGCAGGACGAGCGCCTGCGGGACGAGCAAGCGGTGATCCGGGCTGTGGACAACACGCTCGAATGGCTCGCCGACCGCGGCTATCGGAACGTTCTGATCGAGATCAACAACGAGGCAAACGTCCGCTACGATCACGAGATCCTGCAGCCGGAGCGGGTCCACGAGCTGATCGAAAGGGTGAAAGCATTCGAGCGCGAAGGGCACCGCTTCCTGGTGAGCACGAGCTACGGAGGAGGCTCCATTCCGCGGCCCAACGTGGTGCGCACCGCCGACTTCCTGTTGTTGCACGGCAATGGGGTCGAAGATCCCGCGCGCCTGGCCGAAATGGTGCGCGAGACCCGCGCGGTGGAGGGTTACCGGCCCATGCCGATCCTGGTCAACGAGGATGATCATTACGAATTCGAACAGCCGGACAACAACCTCGTTGCCGCGATCAGTGAATATGCCTCGTGGGGCTTTTTCGATTTCCGACGCGAGGGTGAGGCCTTCGAGGAGGGTTACCAGAGCGTTCCCGTCGACTGGGGCATCAACTCCGCGCGAAAGAGGGCCTTCTTCGATCTGCTCGCGGAGATCACCGGGTCGGATTCCGCCGGCGTTCCCACCTTCGAGTCGATCGAGAAGATCGATATTCACGCGCACTACTTCGACGAGTCGCCGGACTACCTGGTGGAGCTGCTGCGACGCATCAACATGAAGGTGGTCAACGTCTCCAATCGCGGTACGGACGGGTACGTGGAGACCATGCACCGCATCGGCGCGGACCTCGCCCGGCGCTATCCCGATCGCATGGAGTTCGCCTCGACCTTCAACCTGCGCAGGGTGGGGGAGTCGGGCTTTGCCGAGGAAGCGATCGCGCAACTCGACCGGTCTTTCGAGGCGGGTGCGGTGATGACGAAGATCTGGAAGGAAGTCGGCCTGGAGTTGAAGACCCCTTCGGGTGAGTTTCTGTTGCCGGACGATCCGGTCTTCGACCCCATATACGCCCACCTGGCTGAGCGAGGCATCCCCCTTCTGGCGCACCTCGCGGAGCCCCGGGAAGCCTGGCTACCGCTCGACTCCCAGGTGGTCCACTACAACTACTACTCGCAGAATCCCGAGTGGCATCTCTACGGTAAGCCCGAGTACCCCTCGCACGAGGAACTGATTGCCGCGCGCGATCACATTCTGGAGAAGCACCCGGACCTGATCGTCATCGGGGCGCATCTGGGCAGCCTGGAGCACGACGTCGACGAGGTGGCGGCGCGGCTCGACCGTTATCCGAACTTCTACGTCGACGTTGCCGCCCGAACCCGCGACCTCACCTATCAACCGACGGAGAAGGTGCGGAGCTTCTTCCTCCGCTACCCGGACCGCATCCTCTACGGCCTCGACGCGGTATTCCGTCCCTTCCGGACCGGACCCGTCACCGTGGAGGATCGCAAGGAATTCGCGGATGGGGTCGAGGCGCGCTACCGACGGGACTTCGCCTTCTACGCCAGCCCCGACAGCGTCGACTATGGCAACCGCCGCGTACAGGGCCTCGGCCTGCCGGTTGAAGTCCTCGAGATGTTCTACTCGGAGAACGCCAGGCGGCTGCTCGGCGACGGTATTTTCGTCAGCGACGGAGGGGAGTGATTCATCGGAGGGGGACGAGCAGGACAAGGAGACAAGGGGACAAGGAGACAAGGAGTGAGAGGGTCACAAGGTGAACGGGTGAGCCGCGCAAGCCAGTTGAATGGGCTAGCTCAATCCGAGCTGCTGCAGGCCTCGCTGTCGCCATGTCCGGGACCCTCGTCCCGTCACCTTGCCACCCCGTCACCCCTCCTTGTCCCCTTGTCTAGCCGCGCCCGTTCACCTTGTCACCTTGTCACCCTGTGGCCCCCGCCCCCGCCGCGTCGTGATCACCACCGCGCCGTGCGGCAACGAGCCCGCCCGCGCAGGAAACCCCGATGTTGAACGACAACCGGCGCCATCCACACCAGCTACGGACTCGCGGTCTACGTCAACAGCCCCAGCACCCCCGCCGCCACCGCCGCTCCAACCAGCGTGCACGCCGCGTTCACCACCTCGTTGTCCACCACCCGCCACCCGCGCGCCGGCTCGGCGCCGGTCTCACGCAGGCCTCGGGCGTCCACCAGGCCGCCGCTGTCCGGATCTCGATAGACGCCTTCGACAGTAGCGCCCAGGAGGCTGTCCACCAGCGACCCGAACACCCCGCCCACGACCACCGCTGCGGCCGTAACGACCGGGCCAGTCGTCCGCAGCGGGTCCGGCGCCGTCCACCAGGCCGCCAACCAGACGACCGCCGCGCCGGCCACCCCTGCGGCGGTCCCGACCGCGGTCACCGCCCCCGAGGTCCCGGCGGGAACCCGGCGGCCCGTCAGGATCATACGCGCGTCCTGGCGGAAGAGGGGACCGACCTCGGTGGCCCAGGTGTCGGCCGCGGCGGCCGCCAGGCTGCCGACGAAGGCCCAGTAGATCCCCGAGTCCGGCACGAGCGCGTACGCGACCACCAGTAGCCAGGCCACCCCGCCGTTCGCGTACACCTGCCCGGCATCACGTCGACTCTCGCGGAGGGAAGCCTCCGCGTAGCTCCCCTTCGCCTGCGGCGCGAGCTTGGAGAGCGCGCTGGAGAGGAAGAAGAACGTGAACCCCGGCACGGCCCATCCCCATCGGCCAATACCGATCAGGGTCGCGGCGAACAGGCCGCCCGCGATCGCGCCGGACAGGGTCAGGTACTCCACCCGCCACGCGAAGACGCCGAAGCCCACGCCGATCGCGCAACCCAGCGCCATCACGGCCAGCCACTCCGGCTGCAGTTGCAAGATCAGCAGCACCGCCGCGACCGCGAGGACGATGAACAGATTGTCCCATCCGCGACCCCCCAGCGCCTCCGCACCCGTCGCAATGGCAGCGACCAGCAGCGCCACCAGCGTCCATCTGCCAGGGGAGTCAGCGTCCAACGCGGCCGACGGCCCGAAGACCCCAATGCCCAGCAGTGTCAGCAGCCACGCCGTCAGAAAGAAGGTGGCGCTCCCTGCCACGTTCTTCGTCCCCCTTCCGACGCGTACCTGGGAGCGCCCGGCCCGCTCCCCCACCGCGGCGGCCAGCGGATCGGCCAGCGCGAGCACCAGAAAGGAGGTCCGCAGGATGAAGAAGCGCTGCGGCTCCCAGGTAAAGGGCAGGATGGCCAGCAAGGCCAGCGGGAAGGCGACGGTGCCGGCGGTCACCCGGTCGGCCGGATGCACCCCTCGCAGCCAGCCCCGCGCCAGCGCGAGGCCGTTCACGACCACGAAGATGGAGGCGAGGAGATAGACGGAGACGGCGTGCTCGAAGAGCAGGGGGAAAAAGACGACGTAGAGTCCGGTCGCGGCGTGCACCAGCCGCCGAGTGAGGAGGGACGACCAGCCGAACCTGCGGTGCGCCAGCTCCGCCAGGGCGAGTAGAGCGGCGAGGAGGGCCAGCGACATCAGCAGCGCCACCCCATCCTCGGCCATGAATGATCCTCGAGGTGTGCTCCCGCCCGTCAGCGGGCTGATCCGATCTGTTTGCAGTCTCGACTCCGCCGTCAAAGCAGGCCGCACCGCATTTTCCCGCGGTCTGCCTCGCTTGCGAACCTCACGATGCCGTCACCGCGACAAGCGCCCGCAGGTGGTTCGGCGTCTCTTCGAAGGGCACCACCATCTGCCAGGTGACCCCTGCGTCGTCGGTGCGGTGAAGCCCCCGTTCGTCGGCAGCCCAGAGCTCGCCCGCCCTGTCACCCGCCAGCAGCAGCGGGGCAATGGTGTTCGGATCTCGTGGCCAGCCGTGCATCACCCGCTCCCAGTCGCCTGTTCCCTCCCGCCGGTAGAGCCGGCCGTTGCCAGAGCCGGCGACGTACGCGGTACGCGGACCCGAGCTGGCCGAGACCAGCACCACGTTCGGGTCCCCTGGGTCGATGGCGACGCTTCGCAGGTAGCCCACCTCCAACCCCGCGCGCAGACGCGCCCAGCTGCCTCCTCCATCGAAGCTCTCGAAGTACCCGTCTCCCGCGGCGACGCGCAGGGTCTCCGGGGCGTCGGGATGGACGGCCAGCTCGTGCGTGTCGTACGGACCGCCGGGGACGCGGTCCCGCCAACTCTGCCCGCCATCGGCCGTAGACACCAGCGCGCCTGCCTCCACCGCGACCCAGAGCCGCCCCGGCTCGCGCGGATGACAGGCGATCCACCGCACGTGGTGGGTGTCCGGTCGGGGCGGAAAGGCCCAGCTTCCCGAAGAAGGCAGCGCGGTCAGCGGATTCGTGCGTGCCCAGCTCTCGCCCCCATCCCTCGAGCGCCAGACCTCGCTGGGCTCCGTTCCTGCCCAGACGACATCCGGCTCGGTCGGACTCGCCGCCAGCGACATCAACCGATGCTCGGCGAGCCCCTGGGAGCGCCAGGTCTCTCCGCCATCATCCGTACGGAAGACGCCTCCGCGCGATGTCCCGCACCAGGCGCGTCCGGGCAGCCTCGGGTCGGCGGCGAGGCAGGTGGGATGGTGCTCGTCGAGCCCGGAGGCCGGATGCATCCGGCCGCTCGCCGGATCCACTCGCAGCACCGTCTCGTGTGTCGCCACAAGCAGGGTCATGAATAGATCCTCCTTCGCAAGTTACCCTTCCAGCCAGCTCCGTAGCGCCGCGAGATCCCTCTCTGTCCCCTTCCTCAACATCCCACGGAAGAGGAAGCCCAGCACTCGCGCCGCCAGACCGGGCATGTTCGCTTCGCCCTCCAGAGTGACCCGGGTGGTGCCCTCCCCGGCGGGCTCGAGCAGATAAAGGAAGCGGTATTCGCCCTTGCCCGTGGTGCCCTCCGCGCCGTTCACCCACAGCCCCAGCCTTCCCGGCGGTTCGAACTCGGTGACGTGGAAGACCTCCGATGCCTCCCGGCCAAACACCTTGCGGGTCTCGCGCCAACGGGTCTCCAGGTCGAACGGACCCTCGGTGAGCTTCTCCACGCGCACCAGCGCCGGCATCCATCGGGGCCACGCGTCGAGGTCGGTCATCGCTTCCATCACCGCGGCGGGCGGCGCCTGGATCAGCATCTCGGTTCGAAACGAAACGGACATCGGTCGAGCCTCCCCCTCGAGAATCACCTTCCCGCGAATCACCGCCGCGACCCGCGGGCTCCGACTTCCGCGACGTCCGGTTGCGCGCTATGGTACCCGTCCACTCCAACCCCGCTTGCGATGCGCACCCGTTCCCTGCTCGCTCTCGCTCTCCTCTTCGCGTTGTGCGCCTGCAGCTCGGCCGCGCCTCCTCCCGCGGCGGAGACGCAACCTCCTGTCCGCCACACCGCCGTGTCCATCGTCGGTGACCAGTTCTACATCAACGGACGACCGACCTACGAGGGGCAGAGCTGGAATGGCCACAGGATCGAGGGGCTGCTCTTCAACGCCCGCATGGTGCAGGGGATCTTCGACGACCTGAATCCCGAGACGCGCCATCTCTGGGCCTACCCGGACACGCGGGAATGGGACCCGGAGCGAAACACCCGCGAGTTCGTTGCCGCCATGCCGGAGTGGCGTCGGCACGGGCTGCTCTCCTTCACCATCAATCTGCAGGGTGGCAACCCGCGGCCCAACGCCCGCTCGCATCCGTGGCACAACTCGGCGATCGACTCCCTGGGCAACCTGCGCCCGGACTACATGGCCCGCCTCGAGCGAATCCTGGATCGGGCGGATGAGCTGGCAATGGTGCCGATCCTCGGGATCTTCTACTTCGGCCAGGATCAGCGGCTGCGGGACGAGGCGGCGGTGATCCGCGCGGTCGACAACACGCTAGACTGGCTCGCGGACCGGGGCTACCGCAACGTGCTGATCGAGATCAACAACGAGGCGAATACGGGCTACGATCACCCCATCCTGAAGGCGGATCGAGTGCACGAGCTGATCGAGAGGGCCAAAGCCTTCGAGCGCAACGGACACCGCTTTCTGGTGAGCGCGAGCTTCACCGGAAACACGGTGCCCAGTCCCAACGTGGTCCGCGCCGCGGACTTCGTGCTACTGCACGGCAACGGCGTCGAAGATCCAGCGGAAATGACCGAGTTGATACGAGAGACCCGGCAGGTGGAGGGCTACCGCCCCATGCCCATCGTGGTCAACGAGGACGACCACTACGGCTTCGATCAGCCGCTGAACAACTTCACCGCCGCGATCGCCGAGTACGCCTCCTGGGGATACCACGACCACCGCCACGAGGGCGAGGGATTCGCCGACGGCTACCAGACCGTCCCCGTCGACTGGCGCATCCGCTCCGCCCGGAAGCGGGCGTTTTTCGAGAAACTGGCGGAGGTGACAGGGGAGGGTGTGGGGGACGGGGTGGGGCGGGTGACAAGGTGACAAGGTGACAAGGTGACAAGGTGACAAGGTGACAAGGTAATGGGGTGCGCTGGGGTTGTGGGCAGGATCCGAAATCGAAGTCGTGCGACACCAAGATGTCGCCCGAGGCGGTTGGAAGAGCCTTGGAAGCGAACTCGGCTCACCCGATCACCTTGTCACCTTGTCACTTGTCAATGCACCGGGGCCGTCGAAACAATGATCGCTCCGTGACTATGGTCCAGACCAAACCGCCCGGCGGCGTCCACTGGGTCGAGCCAGTAGAGGGAGGTCACGCCATGGGCGGCGAGGTTACGCATGTTCTGCACGGGGCCGATCCAGTTCCCGTCGATGTGGACCTGCACCTGGCCCGATCTACCGACGAAGGTGTCCGGCCCCTGCGGGCGCAGCCACCGTGGACGCAGGATCTGCACGAGATCGTACAGACTGTTGAACGGGCCTCGTTCCTCGATTTCCGCAATGGTGATCGGATCGGATTGGCTGCGCGGACCTCCGAGTGGCGTGCGGCTGGCGCATGCGGCGCCGATCACCAGGATCGCCGCAATAAGCAGGACCAGTCGACCGTGAACTCGGGACATGGACGCCTCCACGAGGTGAGATGAGACTGCACGGATGATGGCGAGGTAGGATCGCGCGGGGGTGTTCTGTTGGTGTGGTATCAATAATGTGCGCTATCGGCCCGGAACGCCACGTTTTTAGCTGCCTGGAGCGATCGGTGCCTCGCCACGTTTCATCCTCTCCAGCCACGCCTCCGCCCGGTCCAGGTACTTCTGCTGCTGCGCCTCGGTGGCCATGTGGTTGTGGGGCGCATCGACCAGCGGTACCACCTCCTTCGGCCCGCGCAGGCGGTTGAAAGCCGCCCAGATCCCGGTAGGACGGGTCAGCTCGTCGATGAAGCCCATTGAGACTAGCGCCGGCACCTGGATCCGCCCCGCGAAGTTGACGATGTCGAAGTACCTCGCCGTCTCCAGTACCGCGGGGTCTTCCACGTTCCACTGCGGGTAGCTGGCGGCCCGCCCGTGCAGTGCCGCGGTCACGTCCGCCCCAGCCGGTACGTGGGCAATCATCCCGGTAACGCGGGGATGGAGCGCAGCGGTGGCGAAGCTCTGCTGCCCGCCCATGCTGGTTCCCATCACCACCAAGGTCTCTCCGTCCCACTGCGGCAGCGTCGTCAGGAACTCGACTGCTCGGTAATCGCCCAGGTACATCCGTAGAAAGTGACTCTCGTCGCGGCTGTGATCCCCGAGCACCTCGTAACGCTTCACCACCGTCGGAAGGTTGTCGTAGAAGGACTGGGGCATGTCCACGGGCACGTCGTGCGGCTCTACGTTCAGCACCAGCCAGCCCTGCTGTGCCCGATCCGTAACCCAAGACTTCTGCAGGGGATAGGGTGGGCTTGCCCACTGGAGGATGACCAGGGCGGGGAAAGGACCATCACCCGAGGGGCGGGCGAGCTGGGCGTAGACGTGCGCACCCTGGATGTTGTTCAACCGCACCGTGGCGTACTCAACACCGGGCACCCCACTCTCCTTCGGAGTGACCTCTGCGCCCATCGGCACCGCCTCGAGCTCCGCGAGCTTCGCTCGCCAGAAAGCGTCGAAATCGGCCGGCTCCGGCTCGGCGGCCTCGATTCGCTCCGGCGCCACCGCCGCTCCCAGCAGGAGCTTGCCCGGACCGCCGGTGTGCGGTGCTCCGAAGCTCGAGTCCGGCTTCTCCGGACGGATCTCCACCAGCACCATGCCCGGCTGCGCGAGCGAGGTCTCGATCCTGACGCCGGGTCGGGTCAGGTCGATGGTGCCGCTGTCGATCACCGCGCCGCCGTCTCGCCGGATGGTGTAGCGGTACCGTCCCGTGCCCTGGCTCGCGGTCCAGCCGACCCGTTCGCCGGGATTGTAGATGCCGCTGGAGTCGTCCGGGGTGAAGACCGGAAGCTGCGCCTCGGCCGAGGCGACGACGAGCAGACAGGGAAGGGCGGCAACAAGCCACCGCCGGGTCAGGGACGATCGGCTCATGGGTTGCGGCGGGAAAGCGGGCGAGGAACGATGAACCCCGTTAGTGTGGCTTACGCGGGCGCGGCTGGCAATCATCCACCCTCACACAACCACCCATGAACGCGACCGATCTCAAGGATGCCCTTCTCGACGCCCTGGTCGAGGCCTATGAGGACGCCGGCCTTCGCGGTCTATGTGGCGACGGCCGCTGGGAGGCGGCGGTCGGCACGGTGCGCTCCCTCGATGCCGAGCTCCTTGCGGAGCGTGTCCGCGCCGCGAGGGCGTATGATCGCAATACGGCCAGCGCCGGCGCCGCCGGTCCGAACGTTGCCGGTATCGACGTCGCCGATCCCGGCGTCGCCGACCTCAACACCGGAGAGACCCGCATGGCCGGAAACTGGAAGCCCGCTGATTACAATCGGGTCTCCCCCTATCTGATCGTGGACGGGGCGGCCCGCACCATCGACTTCCTGGTCGAGGCGTTCGCGGCCGAGCGCCTGCGCCAATATCCCGCTCCCGACGGGAAGCTGATGCACGCCGAGGTGCGCATCGGGGATTCCGTGATCATGATCGCAGACGGCAATGAGGGGTGGCCGCCGATCGGTGCTCACGTTCACGTCTACGTTCCGGACGTCGACGAGACCTACCGACGCGCACTGGCCGCCGGCGCCGAATCGATCCAGGAGCCGGTGAAGAAGGACGATGAGGACCGCCGCGGCGGCGTCAAGGATCCCGGCGGCACCACCTGGTGGATCGCCACCAGAGTGGAGTGAGCAGCCCGGCCTGCGGGCTGCTCACCCCCTGAAATTCGCGTCGCAATTCAAAATTGCGCCGCGCGCCCTTCACGCCGCGCGCACCGCCTCCACCGGGTCCCAGCTGGGGTAGTCGACGTAGCCGCGCTCGTCGCCGCCGTAGAAGGTCGCGCGGTCCGCCGGGGCGAGGGGAGCGCCGATGGCGAAGCGCTGCGGTAGGTCCGGGTTGGCGATGAAGGGGACCCCGAAGGAGACCAGGTCCGCCTCACCTGCCGCGAGCGCCGCGTCGCCGCTCGTGCGGTCGTAGCCGCCGTTGATGATCAAGGGGCCGCGGAAGGCCCGCCGCATCCGCGCCGCGAGGCGATCGGCCGCCGGCGTCTCGACGGGCTCCACCACGTGCAGGTAGGCCAACCCCAGCGGGGCGAGCGCGGACGCGGCGCCGAGGAAGGTCTTTGCCGGGTCCGAGTCGCTCATGCCGTTGTAGGAGTTGTGAGGGCTCAGGCGTACACCCACCCCGTCGGCGCCCCAGACCTCCGCCACCGCCGCCGTCACCTCCGTCAGGAAGCGCAGGCGATTCTCCAGCGAGCCACCGTAGCGGTCCGTGCGCCGGTTACTGCCATCGCGCAGGAACTGGTCGATGAGGTACCCGTTGGCGCCGTGCAGCTCGACCCCGTCGAAACCGGCCTCGCGCGCTCGACCAGCGGCTCGGGCGAAATCGGAGACGATCGAGGCGATCTCCTCCGTCTCCAATGCACGCGGCGTGACGAACGGCTGCGGGCCCTTGCGGGTGAAGATGGTCCCCTCCGGCGCGATGGCCGACGGGGCGACCGGGAGAGCCCCACCGGGCTGCAGCGAAGGGTGCGAGACCCGTCCGACGTGCCAGAGCTGCAGGAAGATCCTCCCACCGACCCGGTGCACTGCGTCCGTGATCCGCTTCCACCCCTCCACCTGCTCATCGGAGTGGATGCCGGGTGTATCGATATAGCCGACCCCCTGCGGGGAGATCTGGCTCCCCTCCGTGATGATCAGCCCCGCGGTGGCGCGCTGCACATAGTAGGTCACCGCCGAGGGCGAGGGGATCGTCCCGCTCGCCCGGTTGCGGGTCATTGGAGCCATGACGACGCGATTGGGCAGCGTAAGCCTGCCTAACCGAAGCGGGGTGAAGAGGTTCGTCGCGGACATGAACGTTTCCTGATGATGGTTTGGAACTCGCGCACGCCTGCCGACTCGCGACCGGCGAACGTGCGCACAACGAGAGCGGATCCTCTCCGCTCCGATGATGCTTCTACTACTGCGTAACCAACACAGTTACATATAGTTGCCGAATTAAGGGGCACCGTGCCCGGCGCCCCTGCCTGCCGGTCGTTACTGTTTCCGCTGTCGCACCGGCGCTAGCGCTCACTTTTCAGGCGGCGACTGCGGCCTTCAACGCTCGAGCGGCGGCCGGGCCGTTCCACCTTTCAACCGGCAGCTTTGGCCTCCACCACAAGACCGGCGGATTCCAGCTCCCTCACTTCAGCGGCCGCCACTGCTTCCGCCGCTCAGCTAGCAGCCGCCGCCTCCACTTCCTCGGTGATGTCTGCGAGCGTCACCCGGTCGAGCTCCTCGACGAAGGCGCGTTCCGCCCGGCAGATGACCCCGTGCAGCACAGGCAGGATGTGTGCCCCAACCGGGCAGCTCTCGCTCGTACCACAGCGGTGCGTGGCGATCAGCTCCGATCGTTCCACCGCCTGGTAGACCTCCCGCAGCGTAATCTCCTCCGGCGGCCTCGCCAGCATCGTGCCGCCGCCCACTCCCAGCTGTGACCGCGTGAACCCGGCATCGGCCAGGCTCCCCAGCAGCCGCCGGATCACCGCCGGGTTGGTGTTGGCGCTCTCCGCCAGACGCTCCGAGGTCAGCGGCCGATCCCGGTAATGCGCGAGCATCACCAGGACGTGGACCGCGACGGCGAAACGTGTGCTTGCGGGCATGACCTTCCTTCCCGACGCGATGTGTTGCAGGAATAGTTACACGCTTTTCGGCCCGGCGTCAAGGATGATCATCCCGCGCGGGCCGGTACGCGCTCCAGGCGCTGGAACTTGCGCGAAGCGAGGGCGGTGATCACCAGCTCGCGGATCGCTTCCGGCAGCCGTGCGCGTTGCCAGTTGCGCTCCGCCTCCGCGTCACCGCCCGCGGCGGCAACCGCACAGAGCGCCTGGTGCACTGCCTTGGGGGCGTGATTGCCCAGGTGGGCGGTCGCCGCCGCGTGCCCCGCCGCCAGCGCGGCCGCCGCGGCGGCGGGGTCGCGCGCCTCGCGGGCTGCACGGTGAGCCGCGACTGCGACAGCCTGGGCGACCCCGGTGGCTACCTCTCCTCGACCCCACGCCCGCGCCACCTCGATCGCTCGGCGCGGCCGGTCATCGTCGCCGATCGCCTCGAAGTGCGAGAGGACGCGCTCGGCACAGTCCGCCGCCCAGGCCGCCAGCATCCGATGGCGTTGCAGGTCCAGCAACCCTCCCCGGTGAACCGCGATGAACTGGTTATCAGCCATAAGTCTATCCTGGCTTTCATGTCTCGTGCAGCGCGGCCCTCACCGCCCCGCGCAACGGTAGCGTAAACAGTAAGCCGCATTTTGATCCCCCGCACCCCCCACACCGATATCGGTGGAAGCGTCTGGGAGCGGAGTCGCGAGGTAAGGGAGTTAGGAGCCTGACTCCTAACACCTGACTCCTCCCCTCCCTTGGCCCACCCCTCGCATCCCCTTGCGCACCGGCGAGCCGCCGAGGTAACTGGAGCACGCCAGTTTTCACCCGCTACTCGTAAACAGGTCGCCTTTGTCAGTTTCCAACTCGGTTCCGTCGACGATCGCCGAGCGGCTAAGTCGCCGTCAGGTCCTCACCGTCTTCAGCGGGCTGCTGCTCGCGATGTTGCTGGCGGCGCTCGACTCCACCATCGTGGCGACGGCGCTGCCCACCGTCGTCGGGGAGCTGGGTGGGCTGAGCCGGTTGGCGTGGGTGGTCACCGCCTACCTGCTGGCGCAGACGGTGGTCACCCCGCTGTACGGCAAGCTCGGCGATCTCTACGGTCGGAAGATCGTCCTGCAGACCGCCATCGTGCTCTTCCTCGTCGGCTCGGCCCTGTGCGGGATGAGCCAGACGATGATGCAGCTCATCCTCTTCCGGGCCATCCAGGGGCTCGGCGGCGGCGGGTTGATGGTGACCGCACAGGCGGTCGTCGGGGACATCGTCTCCCCGCGCGAGCGCGGCCGCTACCAGGGGATCTTCGGCGCGGTCTTCGGCGTCTCCAGCGTGGCCGGGCCACTCCTGGGCGGCTATTTCACCACCCACCTTTCCTGGCGCTGGATCTTCTACATCAACCTTCCGCTGGGGCTGATCGCGCTGGGCGTGATTGCCTTGACGCTGCCGCGCCGGCCCGAGCGGGTGAGACGTTCGGTCGATTACGTCGGGGCGACACTGCTCGCGGTGGCGCTCAGCGCGATCGTGGTCTTCACCGACCTCGGCGGAGTTCACTATCCCTGGGGATCGCCGCAGATGCTGGGGCTGGCGGCGATCGCCGTGGCCACGCTGGCAGGCTTCGTCTGGGCCGAAACGCGCGCCGAGGAGCCTGTCCTCCCGCTGCGGCTCTTCGCCAACCCTACCTTCTCGCTGACCGTGGCGGTGGGGCTGGTGGTCGGCATCGCCATGTTCGGCTCGGTGACCTATCTGCCCCTCTTCCTGCAGGTGGTGAACGGCGCCAGCCCGACCGGTTCGGGGCTCCAGATGGTGCCGATGATGGGCGGCATGCTGTTCACCTCGATCATCTCCGGGCAGCTCATCAGCCGCTGGGGGCGTTATCGCATCTTCCCCATCGTCGGCACGGCGGTGATGGCCCTCGGCCTCTACCTCCTCTCGCGCATGGACGCCGAGACCTCTGTGGCACGGGCCTCCTTCGACATGATGGTGCTGGGGCTCGGTCTGGGGATGGTGATGCAGGTGCTGGTGATCGCCGTCCAGAACTCGGTGGCCTACGAGGACCTCGGCGTCGCCACCTCGGGGGCGACCCTCTTCCGCCTCATCGGAGGTTCGCTGGGCACCGCCATCTTCGGGGCCATCTTCGCCGCCAGGCTCGCTCGGAATCTGGCGCAGATGCTTCCGCCAGGCACGCCGAGTCGCTTCGGCGGCGGAGCCGGCGCCGGGATCAGCCCGCAGATGCTGGCCGACCTCGACCCCGCGACCCGGGGAATCTACATCGAGGCCTTCACCCTGTCGTTGCGCACCGTCTTCCTCGCCGCGATGGGGATCGCCCTGGTGGGCTTCCTGCTGACCTGGTTCGTCCCCGAGCGGCCGCTGCGCGAGAGCATCGCCGCCGTCGCCGGCGACGTGGGGAAGGAAGCGGAAGAGCTCTTCCCCATGCCCTCGGACATACCGTCCGTGCGCCGTATCGAGCGGGCGCTCTCCCTCCTTGCCACGCGGGACATCAAGCGGGAGTACATCCGCAAGGTGGTCGAGCGCGCCGGGGTTGACGTGAGCCCGTACGCCGCCTGGCTACTGGTCCGCTTCGACCAGCACCCCGACCGAAGCCTCTCCTGGATCGCCCGGCACTACGGCGCCGACCCCAGCCGAACCGCCGAAGCCGAGCGCGAGCTCCGCAGCCGCGGCCTGCTCACCGACGAGGCCGGCGAGCGCGTCCTCACACCGGTCGGCCGCCAGCTCCTCGAATCCCTCAACGCCGCCCGCCGCGAGCGCATCCGCGAAGTCCTCGCCGAGTGGGCGCCCGCCGAGCGGGAAGAACTGGTCGCTAGGCTGGCAGGCGAGTTCTAGCTAGAAAATTACGAATTACGAATTACGATTGAACTCGAAACCGCAGCGGTCGCAGAGGTCGGCACAGAGGTTACAGAAAGCAACATCGCTTGCAAGCATATTAACAACCTACCTACACGCACCGGATTGCGAGGCCGCCGCCGACCTCCTCAGCGCCCTCCCGAAACCCTCTGCGCCCTACGTGATCTGAAATTAGTAATTCGTAATTCGTAATTCGTAATTCCGCCTTACAGCCTCGCGATCGCCTCCCTCACCCCCTCCGGAATGGCTGCCTTCTTCGCGGTGCGATAGTCGTACGAGACCACCACCCCGCCGCCTTCGGCGGCGATGGTGCCGAGCTTTTCGCTTACCAGCCGGTATTCGATGGTGAAGCGGTCCTCGCCTACCTCGGTGATGCGTACGCCCACCAGGAGCCGGTCGGGGTAAGTGAGAGGGCGGCGGAAGCGGCAGTGGGTGCTGGCGAGGATCGGACCGATCCCGGTGGCGTCGACGAAGCCGATCTTCCGGAGCAGCTCGATACGCGCATTCTCGAAGTAGCGGAAGTAGACGACGTTGTTCACGTGCCCGAAGGCGTCCATCTCCCCCCACGCCACCGGCACCTCCACTCGCACGGGGAAGCCTTCCAGGAGTGCTTCCAGTTCAGTCGACATTGCGTTTTTGGAATCGTTGGGATGAGAGCGGCCTGCACGGGAGCCCCAACGGGCCGCTCTCGAAACCATGAAGGAGAATCAAGGAGAATCCTAGCTCCTAGCTTCTCCTTCTGGCTCCTGACTTCCTCCAAGCCGTCTACCTCCTCAACTTTCCTCCTCCTCCACCTCCTGCTTCCCCCTCAGATCAAACTCCGGCGGCTCCACCCCCAGCAGGTGCCGCACGAAGTAGTCCCAGCGCCGCCGCGTGAAATACGGATGGTTGCCGAAGCTGTGCGGCTGGTTGGGCATGATGATCAGGTCGAAATCCTTGTTCGCCTCGATCAACGCCTGCGCCATGCGGATGGTGGCCGAGACGGGGACGTTCTCGTCGATATCGCCGTGCGCCAGCAGGAGGTGGCCCTGCAGCCGATGCGCCAGGGCTAAGTTGGACTGCGCCTGGTAGTGCGGCCCGATCGGGTAACCCATCCACTGGGTGTTCCACCAGGCCTTGTCTAGCTGGTGATCATGGTTGCCCGCCGAGGCTACACCGACGGTGTAGAACTCGGGGTGGGCCAGCAGTGCACGGGCAGCGCTGTAGCCGCCCGCCGAGTGACCGTAGATCCCCACCCGGGTGAGATCCAGGTACGGCCTCTCGGCGGCGAGCTGCTGCAGCGCCCCGATGTGGTCCTCGAAGCCGCTGTCTCCCAGGTTGCGGAAGGACAGGCGCTGAAACTCTCGCCCCCGCCCGGCCGTCCCCAGGCCGTCCACCATGAAGCCGATGAACCCCAGCTCCGCGATCGCCTGGACGCTGCTCCGGTAGGCGTCGAACCGCTTCGGGGTGAAGAAGCCGTGCGGGCCGGTGTAGATCTGCTCGACGATGGGGTACTTCCGGTTCGGGTCGAAGTTCGACGGGAACCAGAGCAGGCCGTAGATGTCGGTCTCGCCGTCCCGCGCCTTGACCCGGAAGGGCTCGGGGGCTTTCCACCCCGTGGCCAGCAGCCGGCTGATGTCGGCCCTCTCGAGCTCCATCACCACCGATCCGTCCGAGACCCGCCGAACCACCGTCACCGGAGGCTCGCGCACGGTGGAGTAGGTGTCGACAAGGTAGTCGCCGCCCGGGGAGAACTCCACGTCGTGGTCCGCCGGCTCGGGGGTGAGCAGGGTCAGCCCTTCGCCGTCGAGGCCGATCGAATAGGCGTGCAGCAGGTAAGGGTCGCGGTTGGGCTCGCGTCCGCGGGCGGTGAAGTAGATCTTCCCCGCTTCCTCGTCCACCCGCTCGACGTCGTTGACGACCCAGGGGCCCCGCGTGAGCTGGCGCACCACCTTTCCGGACCCGCCGTCGACGAGATAGAGGTGGTTGTAGCCGTCCCGCTCCGAGCCCCAGAGCAGCAGACCGCTTTCCAGCTCGCGCAGGATCGTCCCGCGTGAGGTGTCCACGATCGGATCGCCCACCTCTTCGAGCACCACCCGCACCTCGCCGGTCGCCGGTTCGATCGCGCGCACCTGCTGCCGGGTGTAGCCCCGATCGGCCACGATCGCCAGCGCACGAGAGCCGTCCTCGTTCCAGCGGAAGCCGACGCCGCCGTAATACTGCATCTCGATCGGCTCCATCTTCACCGGAATGCGCCGCCACCCATCGATGGCGAAAAGCACCGGCTCGGCCGTCGGCAGCACCGAGTCCTGCGGCAGGGGATAGACGTACTGGTAGCTGACGGGACGCATCCGGTACTCCGGCGCGTGCTGCACTACGGTCAGCTTTCCCGCCTTCCGCGAATCGATGCGGTACGTCAGGAGATAGGCGGAGTCGGGCGACCAGAAGACCGCGGAGGGCTGCTCGATCTCCTGGCTACGCTCCTCGATGAGGTTCAGCGGGTTGGGGAGCGGAGTCGCGTAGCCCCAGTGCCGCTCCCCGTCGTCGGTGAGCTGGATTTCCTCGCCCGTCTCCAGCGAGCGCACCCACAGGTTGTAGCCCCGCACAAAGGCCTGCCAGTGGTCGTCGGGCGATCGGCCCCGCATGCGCGGTTCGCCGGGACGCTCGATGCAGTCGTAGTCGGCCAGGGAGCACTGCCAGCGCACCTCCTCCACCCCGAACTCGATGCTGTCGGCGGCCTCGTTGAATTCGATCGACCGGAAGGGAAACTCGCCGGGCAGGACCTCCTCCCCGAGCGCCCGCGACAGCGCGGCCGCCAGCCGCTCGTGATCGAAGGCCGGCTGGCGCGTAGCCGTGGTCGGGTCGACAAGCACGAACTCGCTGGTGCCGTCCGGGTGATCGCGGCGGTACCAGAAGCGCTCCCCCTCCTCCCCGATCCACCCCGGGTTCACCGACTCGTAGAAGACCAGCTCGTCCGCCCGCTCCCCGTAGAACTGCGCAGCCCGCTGGTAGTCCTCGAGCGTTCCCTGTGCTGTGGCGGGTACGGCGAGGAGGGGATGCAGCGTCAGCGCGCCAAGCAACGACACGGCGCGCAGGTCCCGGCTGATCTCCCGTGCGCTCATAGCGGATCCCCCGCGAAGCGCCAGGAGGTGGTGTAGTCCTCCGGAAGTGGCTGCCCCAGCAGGCGGGCGCGCACCATCTCGATAGGCATGCTCCCTCCCTGCATGATCGCATCGTGGAAGTCCCGCTCGGACATGCGACCGCTGTCGACCAGCTCGGCGCGCAGCGCGCGAAGCTGCATCCCGCCAAGCATGTAGGCCGCCTGGTAGAGCGGCGAATACGAGCCGATGAAGGATCGCCGCACCTCGGCCTCGGCGTTCGCCCGCTCGTGGCCGACGCGCTCCACCAGGAAGTCCACCGCCTCCTCGGGGGTCATCGTGCCCAGGTGGAAGCGGAGCGAGAAGATGATCCGCGCCGCCCGATGCATCCTCCAGAAGAGCATCCCGATCCGGTCTTCGGGGCCGCGAGGGAAGCCCTTGTCCCAGAGCACCATCTCCCAGTAGAGCGACCATCCCTCCACCCAGAACGGAGTGGAGAAGACGTCGCGGTGCTCGTTGAAGCGCTGGCGCATGAAGCCCTGCAGGTGATGCCCGGGGATGAGCTCGTGGTGGACGGTGGCGCGGTTGAAGTGCGGGTTGTTCCCCCGCATGCTCATCAGCTTGTCCTCGTGCTCCATATCGTCGGTCGGGTACGACACCCGGATGACCTCTCCGCCCAGGAAGAAGGGGTTCACCAGCTGTCGCTCGGGCGACATCATCTCGATGCGCCAGATCTCGCTCGCCAGCGGCGGCACGGTGATGGAGCTGTCCCGCTGGATGAACGCCTCGGATTCGTAGGCGATATCGCGCACCACCCCCGGCTTCTGCCCGGGTGGCACGGCGGTTCGCTTGACCGCCTCCTGGGCCGCCTTCCAGTCGTCGCCAAACCCCATCTCATTCGAGGCGCGCAGCAACTCCGCCTCGCACCACTCGAACTCCTTTTCCGCGATGGCGATCAGCTCCTCGGCGGTGTAGGGGATCATCTCGTGCTTCAGATGGGCCTCGAGCCCTTCCGCGCCGATCGGATCGCCGATGATCGGATCGATCTCCCCCGGCCGGATCCCCACCAGCTCCCGGCGAATGATCTCGCGGTACCTCTGCAGCGCGGAATCCAGCGCCGCGTGGGGCTTCTCGGTCCACCAGGTGAAGAGCGGGTCGTAGCCGGCGTAGAAGCCGTACCAGGAGTTGAGGGTGTTGCGCAGGGTCGCGAGGTGCTCGGCGGAGCGATACGCCACCACCTTGGAGACCGCGCGTAGCTCGCGGGCGGAGTCGGCGGAGCCCTCCACGAGGTGGGTAAGCGAGTCGACCACTTTCGCCAGGTCCGCCAGCTCCTGCGCCGCGGCTCGCGGGTCCACGTCGCGGCGCTCGCGTCGGGCGAGCTGCAACTGCTGGATCCGCGAGGCAAAGGGGAGCAGGATATACATCTCCCGCTCATGGCGTTCGCGCTCCTGCAGCAACGCCAGCTCGAACTCCACCTGGTGTCGCAGGAGGATATGGTCGATTTGCGCCTCCAGGCTGAGCGAAGCGAAATCCGCCGCCTCGAGCGCCTGCTGCCAGCCCAGGTAGAAGCGCTTCAGGCGGTCGCGAACCACCGGCGAGTACTCGACGTCGTACCGCCGATGGAGCGCCGCGCGGTCCTCCTGGAATCGTCGCACCGCCGACTCGAGCTCGCTCCGACCGCGGTCGAAGGCCACCAGGGCGGAGAGCTCCGGCACCGGCTTTTCCCAGCCTCGCGCGAGGACTGGGGATCGGGCCGACTGGGAGGACTGCGCGACCGCAAGGGTTGGAAAGGCGAGCGTGAGGACGGCAATCACGAACGGAGGACGCATCGTTGCCTCGAGCTGGTTGGGATTCTGAACCGCTGAGGTGCAAGTGCCGGCCGCCGAGGGGCGGCCGGATCGGCCGGTTGGACGTCAGGCTGCTGCCGCCCGTGCCGGGTGGCCCAGCCGCTCCTCGATCAGCTTTTCGGCGGCCGCGAGCTCCTCGCCCACGAGGGGCAGACGTGGCGGACGGACGCGTTCGCTGCCGAGACCAACGGCACGCTGCACGAGCTTGATGAGCTGCACGAACTTGGGCACGGTGTCGAACCGCAGCAGGGGAAGGAACCAGTCATAGAGTTGCAGCGCCCGCTCGCGGTCTCCGGAAATGGCCAGGTTGAAGAGGCGCACCGATTCCTCCGGCAGGGCATTCACCAGCCCCGCGATCCACCCGGTCGCCCCTACGGCTACCGACTCGACGATCAGATCGTCGATCCCAACGAAGATCCGGATCTCGTCGCCAAGGAGCTCCCGGATCGCGCTCACCCGGCGCACATCGCCCCCCGACTCCTTGACCGCATGCAGGTTGCGGTGCTCGCGCGCGAGCTGGGCGATTTGCGGCGCGACCACGTCGGTGCCATAGGCGATGGGGTTGTTGTAGAGCATGCAGGAGAGCGGCGTCGCCTGCAGCACCGCTGAGAAGTGCGCTTCCGTCTCGCGCCAGTCCCCGCGGTAGACGTAGGGCGGGAGCACCATCAACCCGTCGGCGCCCGCCTCCCGGGCCGCCTGCGCGAGCTGGACGCACTCCTGGGTCGCCAGTCCCGCGATCCCCGCCACCACCGGCACGGAGCGGTCGAGCGCGTCGCGCAGCGCACGGACGATGGCCACCTTCTCCTCGAAGGTCAGCGTGTTCGCCTCGCCGAGCGAACCCAACGCAACGACTCCGGTGCACCCCGCCCCCACCAATCGCTGGGCGTGCTCCTGGATGAAGGCGAGGTCCACCGAACCATCTTCCTTGAAGGGGGTGGTGATCGCCGGCATCACACCGCTCCACTGCTCCCTATCCATGCCTGCTCCTGGTTGAGTTGTCATTCGTGGTCGGCCTCGCCCGTGAGCGCGCCGACCGTGGCGACCGTGACCGGAGTGCGGCCGCTCTCGAGGGTCCAGCCGTAGAGGAAGTGCACGGCGGGACCGCAGACCCGCGCCTGGCACGGTCCCATTCCGATGCGCGTATAGAGCTTGGCCTGGCGGCCGCTCCACTCCGGACGCAGTGCCCCGCAGGCCACGTCCTCGCACCGGCAGATCGTGGTCGCTTCGTCCGCGAGGGCCTTCAGCTCGGGCCGGAGGGCGAAGGTGTCGCGCAGTCGCCGGGCGAAGCGGCGCGCCCGATCACGGGCGCGCATGAAGGAGGCAGCCAGCTCCGGTCGCCCCGCAGCCGCGGCGCCGGCAACGAAGCCCTCGGCCAGCGCTGCCTCCATGCCGCCGATACCCGTTGCTTCCCCCGCGCACCACACCCCGTCCACGCTGGTGCGCTGCAGCTCGTCCACCTGCACCGCGCCATCCACCAGGGCGCAGCCGAGGAGGCGAGCCAGCGTCAGGTTGGGCACGAGCCCGAACCCGGTGCAGAGCAGGTCGCAGGAGATGGTCCTCGTCCGTCCCCGCACTGTCACGTCGACCTCCTCGACGCGGTCGCGGCCGCGCGCCCGGAGTACCCAGCTCCCGGCCCGATAAGGCCCCGTTCCTGCCGCGAGCCGGTAGCGGGCTGCCTCCAGCAGCCTGCGCGGCTCCCGCCAGAGGCCCGCGGCGAACGCCCCCACCCGGCGGGCGGGTGCCTGCTCCGCGACGACCTGGATCGATGCGCCTGTCCGCGCCAGCGCCGCCGAGACCGGGAGCAGCAGGGGGCCGCTGCCCGCCAGCACCACCCGCCGGCCCGAGAAGCTCGTCCCCGACTTCAGGAGAGCCTGCGCGCCTCCCACCCCTACCACCCCCGGCAGAGTCCAGCCGGGGAAGGGGAGGAAGTGCTCGCGTGCCCCGGTGGCCAGGACCACCGCTCCTGCCTCGATCCTCTCCGCCCCGCCTTGCCCCTCGGCGAGCAGCCGGATTGGCGCAGAGGAGGCGCGCCCTCCGGACGCGTGCTCTTCTGACGCATGCTTTCCAGATACGTGCTCTCCAGAGGCCTGCTCCACACGGGCGACCTCGACATCGACGATGGCGGTCGAAGTGCGTAGCTCCGCACCGCAGCGGTGGAGGCGCGCGAGCCACGGCACAGCCGCGGCGGGCGCCTCCCCCTCGCGGTGCCGCCAGATCTGCCCGCCCGGTCGCGGCCCTTCGTCCACCAGCAGCACCCTCCGCCCCGCCTCCGCCGCCGCCACCGCCGCGGCGATGCCGGCCGGCCCCCCGCCGATCACCGCTACGTCGCAGCGGGTCACCACCATCCCCTCAGCCACCGGTGGTCACCTTCATCCCGTCCCGCACCACGACGAGGCAGGCGCGCTGGTGCGCCCTCCCATCGATGGTCACCCGGCACTCGTGGCAGGTGCCCATGCCGCAGAGAGGCCCGCGCCCCTCCCCTCGCACCGACCTGCGGAAGGCGGTGACCCCTACGTTCAGCAGCGCCGCCGCCACACTGACGCCCCGCGGCACCGCCATCTCGCGGCCGTCGACCGTGATCGCCACCAGGTCGGAATGGGTCATCGACAATCAGGGCGTGGCTTCGTAGGGGCTCGCTGCCTGGGCCTGCACCCGGCCGGGCAGGTACGGCCGCGGGTCGATCGGTGGCGTGCGGTCGAGAATCAGATCCGCCAGGATGCGCGCCGTTGCGGGCGCCGTGGTGATTCCCAAACCCTCGTGCCCTGCCGCGATCCAGAGACCGGGCACCTCCTCCCAGGGACCGATCAGGGGCAGCTTGTCAGCGGTGGCGGGACGGAAACCGGTCCACACCCGGGTCACCGCCAGTTCCGACAGGCGCGGAAGGAAGTCGACCGCCCGGCGCAGCATTGCCCCCAGGACGGCCCGGTTGGTTCGCCCGTCCCACCCCACCAGCTCACGCGAGGACCCGATCAGCAGCTGGCCCGTGCGTCGTGGCTGCACGTTGAAGGCGACCGATTCCGAGCTCATCACGTGGGCGCTGGTCAGGTAGCCCAGCTCTACCAACTGATGGCGGCAGAACCCCGGGTAGCGGTCGGTGATCGCCAGGTGCCCCTTACGCGGCACGATCGGCAAGCCGGGCATGAGCGCCGGCGCGGCCGCTCCGGCCGCGTTCACCACGAGATCCCCGCGCACCCGCTCGCCATTCGCCAGCACCACCTCGCCCGCCCTGATCTCCCGTACCGCGACCCCTTCCCGGAACAGTGCCCCCGAGCGTTGCGCCTCCTCGGCGAAGAATCGCGCCGCCCCCGGGGGATACAGTATCCGGTCGCCCGGAACGAGCAGCGCGCCCGCCAGCCCCGGGCGCAGCATCGGTTCGGCCTCGAGCAGAGCCGCGCTGTCCAGGATCTCTGTGGAAACGCCGGCGCGCGCGTACAGCTCCTGCTTCCGCCGCACCGCCTCGAGTTGCTGCACGTCCTCGGCCAGCCACAGCGTACCACACGGATCCCACTCGCAGGCGCCTGGCAGGGCGTCCGCCAGTTCCTCCCACAGCTGCAGGGAGAGGGCGGTCAGGGCGAGCTGCTCCTCGGAGTCGTCCATGACCACCAAGTGACCCATCCCCGCGGCGGTGGTCCCACCCCCCACGAACGCCGATTCCAGCAGCGTCACCGCCATCCCTTCTCGCGCCAGCGCGTGCGCGCAGGCAGCCCCTACGATTCCCCCGCCGATCACCACCGCGTGGCTGCTGGCCATCAGTGATCGGCCGGCGAAAATCCGCCGCGGAGCGGATCGGCGGGGTCGAAGAGGAGCGTGGCGCGCGCGGTCACGTACGCACTCCCCCGGATGTGGGGCACCAGCTCGCCCCCATCCTCCTGTAGCCAGCCGGTGAAGAGCCCCCCGGTGATGCTCTCCTGGCGCCACTCCTGTCCGGGCCGCAGCTCTTCGCGCGCGTACA
This sequence comes from Longimicrobiaceae bacterium, assembly GCA_036375715.1. Lineage (NCBI taxonomy): Bacteria > Pseudomonadati > Gemmatimonadota > Longimicrobiia > Longimicrobiales > Longimicrobiaceae > Longimicrobiaceae bacterium. Next base: position 24,041 of record DASVBS010000005.1, read on the forward strand.
GGACGGCCAGCTTGGCCGATGTGCCGGTACCGCACGGGGAGCGATCGTACTCGCCGCCGGGGCAGAGCACGAAGTTCCGCGTGTCGACGCCCGGTGTGGGCGAGGGCGCATACAGCTCGACGTGGTCGATTTCCGCGCCGCCCTCGCCGGTGACCCCGCTGTCGCGCAGCGCGGCCCTGACGCGGCGGGTCACCGACAGCAGCTCGGCCAGGTTGCGCAGCTCGAGCGCGGGTTCCGGCAGATGGGCGATGAAGAACCAGTTGCCGCCCCAGGCGACGTCACCGCGCACCGCCCCGATACCCGGGACCTGGACCTCGACGTCCAGCGCGTATGCCCGGGCCGGTACGTTGCGCAGCGTCACTTGCCCGTCGGGCGCGAGCTCGGCGCTCACTGTCCCCACCGGCGTGTCGATGCGCACCCCTCCGGGGCTGATCCTTCCCATGTGCTCCAGCGTGCGGACCACCCCGATCAGGCCGTGTCCGCACATCCCCAGGTAGCCGACGTTGTTGAAGAAGACGACCCCCACCTGGGAGTCAGCCTCGACGGGCGGGGTGAGCAGCGCACCCACCACCGCCTCGTGCCCGCGCGGCTCCTGCACCACCGCGCGACGAAGATGGTCGAAGCGCGCCGCCATGTCGGCGCGGCGTTCTGCCATCGTCGCGCCCGCCGGCGGCGGCCAGCCGGCAATCACCACCCGCGTCGGCTCCCCCTCCGTGTGCGAGTCGATCACCTCGACCGAGGCGGGCCAGATTGGATCCAATCCGTGCCCCGCTTCATCAGGCATGGGGTGCGAGCCACCGCCCTTCGTCGGGGTCGAAGCACCGGCCCGCCCGGTAGCGATGCTCACGCGCTCGTCGCCGGCGACCTGCGCGCCCTCGCTCGCGGCTGACGCGTGCTCGCCGGGCGCGCCTGATCGGCGTCCGTCGGAGGCGAGCCGCTCATCACGAGTGGTGGGGCTACGGGTCATTTGGTCTCCCGGGCGGTCTCGTCGAGCGGTGCTTCCCGCTGACTGCGCAGGAACTCGATCAGGCCGCGACCCGCTCCGAGGATATGGGAGCTGAGCAGGGAGATGGCATGCTGCTGCTCGCCTTCGCGCACCGCGCTGAGGATCGCCCGGTGCTCCCGGTTCGCGCGGGTCTCTCCGTGGGTCAGCTTGAGCTGCATGCGCTGATAGCGGTCGCTGTGGTTGTGCAGCTGCTGCACGATGTTGATCGCGAGCGGGTGCCGTTCCGGGAGATACAGGGTGGAATGGAAGAGCCAGTTGAGTGTCCCCCACGCACGGACATCCCCCTTCTCGAGCGCCTCCTCGTAGTCGTCCAGCACTGCCTCGGCGCGGTCCAGCACCTCGCGGGTGAGATGTGGAAAGGCGCGGCGCAGCAGGTCCGCCTCGATCAGCGCGCGCAGCTCGAACACCTCCCGGATCTCGTCCAGCGACAGGGTGGAGACGATCGCCCCCACGTGCGGGCTGAAGCTGACCAGCCCCTCCGCCTCGAGCTGACGCAGCGCTTCGCGGACGGGGATTCGGCTGACGCCCAGCTCCGCGGCGATGGCGTCCTGTCGCAGCGGCGTCCCTTCAGGGTAATCGCCGTGCAGGATCCGATCGCGAATCGCCTCGAGCACCAGCATCGCGACGGTCTTGCGCGGCACACCCCCGCGCGCGGGAGAAGCTCGCGACGAGCGCGACGACGTCTGTCTGGGGGCCATACCCTTGGAGGGGCGAGAGGAGAGCGGTCGACACGGACCGCTCCAACATGCGGCCGCGGGCCCGAGCGCGCAACCACTACCCAGGGCGGTATTTAGCCCCACCCGCCCCGCTTCTCCCGAACCCGCAGCTCCACCATTCCGTGAAGGATATTATATCCGATCTGTGCCAATGAAAAGAGGATCGTACGGGCAGGAGTACGGCATTTCGCGCCCACAACTCTCTTGCGCCATCAGCAGATTGGATAAAATATACTTGCCATGCGCATCCCTCCCGGCCGGGAGGATCGTCCGCTCGCCCCCGCTCGGGAGGGCTCGCGCCCGTCCCGGCCGCACTCCGCGGCCGCTCTCCACCACCCACAGGAGGCCTCTTGCCATGAGATGGTCCGCGCTCCTCCTGGCCCTGTCGCTCGTCCTCGCCTCCGGGGCGTCGGCGCAGACGCAGGGCCGCATCACCGGGCTCGTCACCTCGCTGAGCGGGGAGCCCCTCGCCGGCGCCGCCGTCAGCGTGGTGGGCACCACGCTGGGCGCCCTCTCCGGCCCCGACGGTCGCTATACGATCGAGGAGGTGCCGGGAGGCTCGCATACCCTCCGTGCCAGCCTGCTCGGCTACGCCGAGGCAACCGTCGAGGTCACGCTCGCTGCCGGGCAGACCGCGACCGCCGACCTGCGGCTCGAACCGTCGGCCGTGCAGCTGGAGGGGATCGTCGCGGTCGGCTACGGCACGCAGCGTCGCGAGGAGGTCACTGGCGCGGTCGCCAGCGTCTCGGAGGACGAATTCGTCCAGACCCCGGCGCGAGACGCCGCGTCCCTGGTCGCCGGCAAGATCGCCGGCCTCGCCGTCTCCACCCCCAGCGGCGATCCCCGCGCGGGTACCCGCATCAGCCTGCGTGGCGCCACCACCATCAACGGCCCGCGCGAGCCCCTGGTCCTGGTCGACGGGGTCCCCGGCACGCTGGAGACGGTCGCGCCGGCGGACATCGAGAGCATCAGCGTGCTCAAGGACGGGTCCGCGGCCGCGGTCTACGGCTCACGCGCCTCGAACGGCGTGATCCTCATCACCACCAAGAAGTTCCGAGGCGGCGCCCCGACCATCCACTACGATACCTACGCCAGCTACTCGACCCTCTACCGAACTCCCGACTTCCTCGACGCCGACGACTACCGACGCCTCATCGAAGAGGGCTACGCCTTCGAAGACCTGGGATACGAGACGGACTGGCAGGACGAGGTGCTGCGCAACCCCATCAGCCAGAACCACAGCCTCACCCTCTCCGGCGGAGCCTCGAACACCAGCTACACGGCGTCCTTCAACTATGAAGACGCGGAGGGGATCTTCCTGCGCTCGGACAACCGCGAGATGACCGGCCGCATCAACGTCAACCACTCGATGTGGGATGGCCGTCTTACCGCGGATCTCAACCTGGTAGGCCGCAACCAGGACTACTTCGACGGCCCGGACTTCAACTACATCTGGCGGCAGGCGCTGATCCGGAATCCTACCGACCGCATCCGCGACGACGACGGCAACTGGCAGGAGCGGGGCACCTACTTCTATACCAATCCGCTTGGCCTCCTCCACGAGGAGAATGGTGGCTTCGAGTCACGTATCGTTCGGCTCCACGGTACCGTCACCCTGCAGCCGATCGAGCCGCTCCGCCTCTCCCTGCTCGTCGGCACCGAGCGGGGAAACTCGATCTGGGGAACGGCCACCACCTTCCGGCACGTCAACACCACCCAGTCGGGCCTGAACGGGACTGCCGCTCGCCGCACGGACGCCAACCGCGACCGCATCCTCGAGTTCACCGGCACCTTCGAGCGTGCTTTCGGCTCGCACGACATCACCCTGCTGGGAGGTTACAGCTACCAGGACTTCCTGGAGGAAGGGTTCGACGTCAGCACCTACGGCTTCCCCACCGACCAGTTCGGTTACGACCAGCTCGGCGCCGGCGACGCCCTCAACACCGGCAACGCCGACATGGGAAGCTACAAGCAGGGGAACAAGATCATCGGCTTCTTCAGCCGCCTGAACTACGACTGGGACGACCGCTTCCTGTTGATGGGATCGGTCCGGTACGAGGGGAATTCGCGCTTCGGCGCGGATCACAAGTGGGGGTTGTTCCCCGCGATCTCGGCCGGATGGCGGCTCAGCCAGGAGACGTTCCTCCAGAGCGCGACCTTCATCGACGACCTGAAGCTACGCGCCGGCTTCGGGGTGACCGGCATCGCCCCCAACGGCAACTACCTGTCACTCACCAGCTACGACTACGGCCCTCGCTTCCTCTACAACGGTGAGTGGGTGCAGGGACTCTCCCCCGCTCGCAATCCCAACCCGGACCTGCGTTGGGAACGAAAGGAGGAGGTGAATGTCGGCCTGGACTTCGCCCTGTTCGACTATCGCCTGAACGGCTCAGTCGACGTGTACCGCCGGGACACCAAGGGGATGTTGTACAACTACTCCGTCCCCGTGCCTCCGAACCTGTACGGCTCCATCCTCGCCAACGTCGGCCACATGCGGAACCAGGGGTTGGAGGCGCAGGTCGGCTTCGACGTCTTCCGCGGCAATCGCTTCAGCTGGACCGCCACCGCGAACTACTCGACCAACTCGAACCGCCTCGTCAGCCTCTCCAACGATGTCTATCAACCCGACAGCGACTACTTCTACGCGGGGCACACGGGTGAGCCCATCCAGCTCCCCACCCACCGCATCGACGTTGGCGGTCCCATCGGCAACTTCTACGGCTTCGAGTCGGTGGACATCGACGAGAACGGCGAGTGGATCGTGCTCAGCGCCGAGGGCGATCGCATCTCGATCCGCGACGTCACCGAGGGCGATCGGCGCGTGATCGGCAACGGCGTCCCGAAGCACTACCTCTCGCTCAACAACACCGCCCGCTTCGGGAACTTCGACCTCAACGTGAACATGCGTGGGGCTTTCGGCTTTCAGATCCTGAACTTCCAGGAGATGTACTACTCGAACCCCACCATCCTGCAGTACAACATGCTCGAATCGGCCTTCGAGCCGGTCTACGGCAAGCGCTTGCTCGACTACGACCTCGCCTACGTCAGCTACTACATCGAGGACGGGGATTACTGGAAGCTCGACAATGTGACCCTGGGCTACACCCTCGGTGACGGCCTGCTGGGTCGGCTGTCGGGGGTGCTCTCCAACGCGCGGATCTACGTGGCCGGGAGTAACCTGCTGACCATCACCGGCTACAAGGGGCTCGACCCGGAGGTCGACACCACCGGCCTCGCTCCCGGTATCGATCACCGCGACAAGTATCCGACCACGCGCACCTTCACCGCGGGCATGAGCCTGACGTTCTGAAAGGATAGGCTGCGATGAGACGCATCAACGGTAGGGGCCTCCCGGCACTCCTCGCGGTGGGGCTCGCCCTGAACGCCGCCGCCTGCACCGACCTCACCGAGGTCCCTTACACGGAGATCACCGAGGCGAACTTCAATCCCACCGCCAGCGACCTGGCGGCGCTGATGGCGCCCGCCTACACGCCGCTGCGCGACATCTGGATGGGGTGGTACGGAAACCTCGACTTCCAGGAGGAGACCGCCGACGCCTTCCTCACCCCGGTGCGGCCGAACGGCTGGTACGACGGCGGCACCTACATACGCCTGCACGAGCACCGCTGGGACGCGGGACAGGGGCAGCCGGACGCCCTCTGGAACCGTTCCTTCAGCGGGATCAACTCAGCCAACCGGGTCATCCACCAGCTCGAATCGGGCATCGTCCCGGTGGAGGAGGAGGCGAAGGCGGCGATCGTCGCCGAGCTACGGGCGCTGCGGGCGTACTATTACTACCTGCTGCTCGACGCCTTCGGGAACGTGCCCGTGGTGATCGACTTCACCCAGGCCGAACCACCCGAGCAGTCCAGTCGGGATGAGGTCTACCAGTTCGTGGTGAGCGAGCTGACCAGCACCATTCCCGAGCTCTCCGAGGAGACCGGCACGGCGATGTACGGCCGGATGAACCGGTGGGCAGCCATCGGGATCCTCGCCCGCGTCCACCTGAACGCCGAGGTGTACGTCGGCACCCCCGAGTACGACGAAGTGATCGCCCTCACCCAACAGATCATCGATTCGGGGGAATTCGCCCTGGAGGCGAACTACAGCGACGCCTTCGCGCGGGAGAATCACACCTCACAGGAACTGATCTGGGCGGTCCCCTACGACGCCATCAACGCCCCCGGGAGCAGCTTCCATATGAAGACGCTCAAGCCGGAGCTGCGCTTCGTTTTCGACATGCAGGCGCAGCCGTGGGGCGGCAGTGCCTCCAATCCGCAGTTCATCGACACCTATGACGAGGACGATACTCGCCTGGAGGACACCTGGCTGATGGGTCCTCAGTTCGACGACGAGGGGCGGGGGTACGACTTCGTCAAGCACGTCCCGTCGATTACCGACACCGAGTTCCATCACGGCTACCCGGTCAAGAAGTACGAGATCTACCCGGGGATGACCGGTAGCTCGGACGTCGATTACCCGATCCTGCGCTACGCCGAAGTGCTGATGATGCAGGCCGAGGCGCGTCTGCGAACGGGGAATGCGGACGATGCCGCGGAGCTGGTGACGCAGGTCCGGGAGCGCGCCTTCGCCGAGACCGACCCCGCGAAAGCGAGGGTGACCGGCGCGCAGCTGATGGAGGGAAGCTCTTACAACTACGGCTGGTACGACGTGGACGGAGTCGTGAAGACCGGGCCCGGGGGCACGCCCGTGACCGGCGGCGGCGATGACGTTCAGTACGGCCGCTTCCTCGATGAGCTGGGCTGGGAGTTCGCCGCCGAGGGCCACCGGCGCCAGCATCTGATCCGCTTCGGCGTCTTCACCAAGAAGACCTGGTTCAACCACCGCCCCAACGGCGACCACCGCACCCTCTTCGCCATCCCCCTGAGCGCGATGGAGACCAACGCGAAGCTGGAGCAGAATCCCGGCTACTAGCAGGAATTACGAGTTACGAATTACGAATTTTAAGGCCAACACAGAGGCTTCAGGGATCAAAGGAAAGGGCACGGAGATACTGGCGCCGAGCTTCTCTGCGCCCTCCATCGCCTCTGGGCTAGAATGCCGTAGTTCGTAATTCGTAATTCGTAATTCGTAACTCGTAATTCGTAATTCTTCAAAGCAGCAGCGCCTCTATCCTGTGCGCATTCACTCGCTCGTCCTTCGGGTTCCAGGCGAAGACCGTGAAGCGGCCGTCCTGGGAGGCGACGAGGGCCCGGGCGTCGTGCTGGTCGTGGGCGAACTGGGCGGCGGACAGATGGCGGGTGCCGCCCATCGCCGAGGGGTGGAGCAGCCGGCGCGGGCGGTGCAGCACCGGCTCGCTCACCAGCACCTCCTCGACCGGCCCGCACCCTTCTCGCCGACCGATCTTCACCCCGAAAGCGAGCACGTCAAAGCGCTCGTTGATCACAGTGGCCCCGTCCACGGCGGTGAGCCCGGCGACGGCGGCCACCGCCCGCTGGAAGTCGGCCATCCAGCGCGGGTCGGAGCGTCTCTCGGGATCCACCCGCATCAGCTCGGCGAGCTCCGCCAGTGGCGGCGCGACTGAGTAACGGATCGGCTTCACGATCGACTCCTGCCAGGTCGTGCTCTCTGTGGGCACGACCAGGAGCGATCCGCCGCGGCCATGGGCCCGCATCGATACCGCCAGCTCCACCAAGGCATTGGTCGGCTCGTTCCAGAGCGCGTCCGGATCGAGCCCGAGCAGGGCGTTCATCGTGGGCGTGTACTCGTTCCGACCCAGCCCCTCATGGTCGAGGATGCGGACCTCATCCCCCTCCAGCACCGCGACGTTGCCGAATTTCCCCGGTCCGCGCCCGCGGCGGTACTTGATGACCAGCAAACCCGGCTGCACCACCTCCAGCACGAAGCAGTAGCAGGGCACCGTTCGGGTGGTGCCCCATATCCGCAGGTCGCCGTCGAAGCGCCAAACGCCCAGGTGGATTCCCGGGCGTTCGACCGCCGGCGCGAGGTGCGTCAGCGAGCCGGCGCTAAAAGAGAGCTTCCGTTCGAAGAGCAGCGGCGCCGAGGCCAGGTTGGGCGGCAGGTAGGCGAGGGAGATCCGGGGTGAGCGGCCCTCCTCCCGGCGCAGGCTTGCCCAGAAGGCGGTGTCCACGATCGCCTCGATGTCGCCCCGGCCGGGAACCGGGGGAAGCTCGCGCACGTTTTCAACTCCGGCGCGGGCGGCGATTAAATGCGACTCCACCGCCCCGGCCACCGCGTGCGCGGCGGGATATCCGGGATTCCGTCTTTCCGGCGGGGTGGGTCGTTCGTCGCTCATGGGCCTGCGCGTGCGTCTTCGTTCATCTGGTCGGGACTCAGGTCGGGCACCCGGGCGCTGATCAACAGAATCGCGATCGCGAACGCCGCGACGATCCAGAAGACCAGGACCAGGCTGTCCGACAGTCCGCCCCGCAGCACCGTCAGGGCCTGCTCGCTCACCCCTGAAAGCGCGGTCCCCTCACCGTGCTGGATCAGGTCGCGAACGCTATCGAGCGAGATCGTCGAAGCCAGGCCCCGCGCCTCGATGTAGCTAGCGAGGCGAACGTTCAGCACCCCTCCCAGCATCGCGGCCCCGATCGCGTTGCCGAGGTTGCGCATCAGCATGTTCGTGGCCGTCGCCACTCCGCGCTGTGCCCAGGGCACGCTGGTCTGGATCGCCACGATGTATGTGGTGTTCAGCAGGCCAAAGCCCATCCCCATGAGGAAGGCGCCGAGACCCGCCTCCAGCGGGCCGCGCGTGGCGAAGATCGCCACGATCGCCGCGCCCACCGTCACGAAGACGCCACCGGCCCGCGCCAGGGTGCGCACGCCAAGCCGCACGAAGGTCCGGCCCGCGACCACCGAGGCGATCGGCCAACCGATCGACATCCCCGACAGCGTGAAGCCCGCCACCAATGCGCTCCTGCCGAGCACCCCCTGTACGAACGTCGGAAGGAAGGTGATGAGGCCGATCATCGCGATGCCCGCGCATAGGATGGCCAGATTGCCCCGCCGGATGATCTCGTTCGCCCAGAGCTCGAGGTGCATCATCGGGTCCGGAGCGGCGCGCTGCTGACGGTAGAATAGGCCCAGCAGCACCAATCCACCCGCGCCGAGCAGCAGGGCCCACGACACGCCCCACGATTCAGCCTGGGTGAGCGCCAGCATCATCGCGGAGAGGCCGGCCAGCAGGAGCGCCGCGCCTACGTAGTCCACGCTGCGCTCCCGGTGCTCGACCTTCTCGTGCAGGAAGAGGCCGATCAACGCCAGTGAGGCGATTCCGAAGGGGAGGTTCAGCCAGAAGATCCAGTGCCAGTGCAGGTGCTGCACGATGATCCCGCCCGCGAGCGGCCCCAGGATCGAGGAGATCCCCCATACGCTCGCCAAATAGCCCTGGATGCGCCCCCGCTCGCGGAGCGAGTAGAGGTCGCCGGCAAGGGTCGCGCTCATCGGCAGCACGGCCCCCGCTCCGATCCCCTGAACGAAGCGGAAGGCAACCAGCATCCCCATAGAGGCGGCGAAGCCGCACAGGGTGGCTCCCAGGAGGAAGATGCTGACGCCGGCAACGAAGACCGGCTTGCGGCCGTACAGGTCCGCCAGCTTCCCGAAGATCGGAGTGGTGACGGCCTGCATCAGCAGGTAAGACGAGAAGACCCAGCTATAGAGGGAGAAGCCGCCCAGCCGCGATGCGATGCTGGGCATGGCTGTGGCCACGATGGTCCCCTCGATGGCCGCCAGGAACATCGCCACCACCAGGGCGGTGAGAACCAGCGATCGACGGGTCTGGCGGGGCGGTGTCTCTACGGTCTCGACAATGGTGGCCACGGGGCGGTCATGCTCGTACGCTGCAATTCGGTAAAGCTCGGCCGCCGGTGCGTGGCGAGATTCGAGCCGTCGGACGCCGGGTGATACGCGCTCAATCTGTCCGGGTTTCCCTGAGTCGCCATTGCCACCGTCGCCACCTCACCCCGTGCGCAGATTCACCGTCCTTTCAACCCGCACTGCCGCCAGAAAATCGGCGTCGTGGCTCGCTACCAGAAGCGCCCCGTCGTAGTCGCGCAGCGCGCTCTCCAGCGCCTCGATCGCCTCCAGGTCCAGATGGTTCGTGGGCTCGTCGAGCACGAGGAAGGAAGGCGGACGACTCCCGGCGAGCACGCAGGCCAGCGATGCGCGCAAGCGTTGACCTCCGCTCAGCGTGCCCACCAGCTGGAGCGCCGCTTCGTCGGAGAAGAGGAAACGGGCCAGTGCATACCGCGCGGACGTTGGCTCGAGGTCGGGATGGTAGGCGCGGAAATTCTCGAGCACCGAACGCTCGGGATCGAGATTCAACCCGTGCTGATCGAGCACCGCGATCTCCTCATCGGGGAGGCGGCGCACGCTTCCCGCCTGAGGCGTGAGCTGACCAGTGGCCACCCGCAGCAGGGTCGACTTCCCACTGCCGTTCGGACCCACCAGGGCTACCCGCTCGGGGCCTACCATGCGGAGCGAAACTCGGTCCAGCACTGCGCGTGGCGCACTGGGGAAGCGCACCATGACCTCGTTCAGCTCCAGCACCACCCGTCCCGCGGGGAGCCCGGTCGACGGCAGGTCGAAGCGGGGCCGCTCCCGCGCCTCGACCCGCTCCCGCGCCTCGCGGGCGCGCTTCCGCCGCTCCTCCACCTCGCGGGTGATGATGCGACCCACCCGCGCGGCCGTTGCCTGCGCCTGCGCCTTGCGACCGTTCAGTAGGATCCGCGGCAGGTTGGCCGTCGCCCGGGCGCGACGCCCCTGCGCCCCGCGCCTGGCCTGACGCTCTCGCAGCTCCACGGCCCTGCGCTCCGCTCGACGCAGGTCGGCGCGGGCACTCTCCACCTCCTGCGCCGCCGCCTGTCGCTCGATCTCGCGCAGTTCGACGTACTGGTCCCAATTCCCTCCGTATAGGCGCACGCCCAGCGTGGACAGCTCGACGATCCGGTCCATTCGTCGGAGCAGCTCGCGGTCGTGGCTGACGCAGAGGAGTCCGCCGGTCCACTCCTCCACGAAGCCGTAGAGGGTACGGCGGTGGTCCGCGTCCAGATGGTTGGTGGGCTCGTCGAGCAGGAGGAAGTCCGGACGCCCGAGCGCCAGACCGGCGAGCGCGACGCGGGTCGCTTCTCCATCGCTCACCGCGCCGACCGGCCGATCGAGCGCGAAGTAGTCCAGACCGAACCGCGCCAGGACGGCCTCGATGCGCTCCGGCAGGTCCCAGTTCTCGCCGATGATCTCGAAATCCTCCAGCGAAGCCTTCCCCGCCTCGGCGCGCCGCAAAGCGGCCAGGCGCTCGTCGACCCGCAGGATGGTGGCGAGCGGCGCCTCCGGCGGCGGACGGAAGTCCTGCGGCAGCACGGCGACCATCGCCGCGCGGTGGATGTGACCGGACGCGGGAACGAGCTCGCCCGCCAGCAGACGAACGAGCGTGGTCTTACCCGAGCCGTTCGCGCCGACCAGCCCGGTCCGTTCTCGGCCGAATGAGAGAGTGAGGTCCTGGAAGAGCGGGCGCCCCTCAGCGGGCGCGTAGGAAATCCGCTCTGCGACGATGCGCGCGTCGCTCGCGTGGGCTGTCGATGACATGCGGATACACTCCGATCCTATCGGTTCCTGTGAGGTGAACGCCGATGAGGATCTTCCGCATGCCAACCTTGTTCGTCGGGTGGGTGCCTCCCGGACCGGTCCGGCCTTTGGAGGCCGCCGGCGGGTGCTCAACGATCACCAGGAAGGCGTCTTCTGTCAACCGGGGATAGGGCTGGCGCCAGTCCGCGGCAGGCTCGATTGCCGGTCTGGATTTGCGTCGGCGGCGGCCTCACACCGGTGCCGCACAGCAGCGTGGACGAGTCAGGAGCCGCCGTATATCTTGCGACCGTTCAGGCGAGTCAATGCGGGTTCAAATCGAACCAGGGAGCGTAGTCGTGGCGCATGTCAACGCCGATTTCCTGAGGAACCCGGAAGTTTTCTGTAACCAGTTCGCGCTGCATCCGCAGGACGCACACGTCACGATGCGGAAGAAACCCGAGGGGCACTTCAGCGTCGCCAAGACCGAGCGGGTGAGCTATTGCCAGATCATCCAGGGAGTGGACTTCGGTCGTGGGACCAAAATGGGCGTCAACTCGGGCGCGTTCGTGGCCAAGGTTCTGGCCCAACGGCAATGGTCACGCCTTCGCGCGGCCCGTGGTCGACAACCGCGCCGTCTACCACTGGATGAGCTCCTGGGGCGATCTCGACCTGTACGACGACGACTGACCTCCGCGCGCCGGCTACCGGAAGGTGGGGGGAGGCCAGGAGTCGGAGAAGCCAGAAGCCAGGAGCCAGAAGGTCCGTTCTTCTGGCTTCTGGCTCCTAACTTCTGGCTTCATACCCTGTCTGGTTCGAAGGGATTGGTAGGAAGACCGACTCCTCGACTCCTAACGCCTGACTTCCAACTCCAACTCCCTCGAGCTTCCCCTATTCGTCCACCACCACCTCCACCTCCGCCACATTATTCCCCACATCCCTCTCCCCGATCGATTCCGCAATGATCGTCGCCCGGTTCGTCGCCGTGGCGGTGGCGATGGCCCGGATGCGCAGGGTGCGCTCGTTTCCAGTGAGGAGGCTGCCCAACGACCAGAAGCCGGTCTCGGGTGAGTAGGCGCCCGCGCCATTGTCGCTCAGGTAGGTGAGTCCGTCGGGAAGCAGGTCGCGCACGGCGACGCTGTGCGCGATCGAGGGACCGTGGTTGGTGGCCGTGAGCGTGAAGACGACCGTGTCGCCCACCGCCACCGTGTCGCGATCGACCGACTTCCGCACCTCCAGATCGAAGCCGGGCAGGGCCGGCGTGACCACCAGCACGAATGAATCCGTGTGGCAACGACGCGATGGGTCGACGCGGATGCGTGCGCAGACCGTGACCTCGTGGGCGCCCGGGGATGCCTCGGCGTCGATCCGCAGCAGAAGCGCGCTGCTGTCGCCCTCCGTCACGGCCGGACTGAAGGTTGGCGGCACCAGGAATCCGGCGGGAGGCAATTGATCGATCTCGAGGGTTACGTCGAGCCCGAGGAGCCCGTCGCGGTCCAGCCGGACCGCCACCAACGCTTGGCTGCCGGCAGCAATTCGCACGGTGTCGGGCTCTATCAGGGTCGCCAGGTCGTACACCTCCAGGGGCACCGGCTCGAGCACCTCGTCGGGCTCGAACAGGATCGCCTCCCCGCGGATGATCAATGAGTGAGGCCGGCGGGGTGTGTCGGGGCCGACGCGGACCTCGATGGCTCCCATCCCCTGGGTGCCGTCCAGGGTGAAGGAGGTGACGCGTGGCATGATGGTTGGCTCGCGAATCTCGGCCTCTACGCGGGCCACGTCGAACGAGGTGAAGTTGAGCGTCCGGGTCTCACCGGGCCGCACGAACAGGTAACGGGGATCGGGGAAGATGGCGATCGAACCGAGCCAACCGGTGGCGCACTCCAGGTTCCCGGGTTCGTGTACGATGATGGACGCCTGGCTCTGCCGCTCGGCTCCCATCACGCAGTGGAAGGCGTACGAGTCCGAACCGAAGGGGAGGTTTCTGAAGCGGATCCAGATGCTGTACTGATACGGTGCGGGCTCGGCGCCGGGGGCGTCTGGGTGGGGCTGCGCCGGGAAGGAGGCGATTCGCGTTTCACCTGCGGGAACCGGGATGGCCCGGTCGAGCGTGGGGAAGCGATCGAAGGAATAGGTCAGATCGTGGTGACTCCAGGCACGCGCGCTGTCGAGCAAGGAGAACGAAAGGTCCACCTCTTCGTCGTACTGGTTCGTCGCGTGGACGTCCAGGTGAGTGTCGAACGGTTCGTACTCGAAGCGCTCGTCGGGCGCGAGAAGGAAGTGACCGCGGCGACCTCCGGCGCTCCAGCGGTTTGCCAGCATCGGTGTCTGCAGGTCGATCGAGCGGCCCGGATCGAAGGTCAGGCTCTCGGAGGTGAGCTCGAAGACGGTACCGTCGTCCAGGCGTACCTCGGCAGAGAACCCGTGGCAGTTCCAGCTCCCGTTGGCGCTGCCGTCGGTCGGGCCCTGCAACCTGGAAGCGGGCGCCTCCACCGTGGCGACAAAGGTGGTGGCGTTCGGTTGGGACGTGGCCGCACAGGAGGGATCGGCCTGCGTGGTGTGGTTCAGCCGGAGCACGAGGTTGATGGTCCCGCGGCGGCGGCCGATATCCCCACCCTCGGTCCCATCGTCCGTCTGCTCCAGCTCCAGTCGCCAGATTTCCTTATCCGAGACGTCGGGCCCGGTACCGGGCTCCTGGCAGGCGAGCGTCGTCAGGGCCACTCCGGCAACTGCCGTGGAGATCCTGAATCCCGCGCGCGTCAGTCGGGTCATGAGCGCCTCCGTGCCTCAGGGTGGGGGATCGGGCGGACGAGCAGGCGCATCGATCCTTCTGACCGCAGGTTCCTTGTAAGCCCTCCGGATGGTGATTAGCTTCGAAACCACCTTCCGGAGCCGACGCCCTCGCGCGCCGCCTCACCGGGTAACGCGCAGTTCGCACGCTGGAGCGGACACCTCCCGCCTCCTTCCCGGATCCATGGCTCCCCAGCCCCCTGACGAGTCCTCCGTCTCGTCCCCGGCTTCAGCCGTCCAACAGGCCCCATCTCCAGCCGACGCTATAGGGCCGTTGGAGCCGGAACAGCTCCTCCCGCTCGTCTACGACGAGCTGCGCCGCATCGCCCACCGACAGCTTCGCCTGGAACGTCACGACCACACGCTCAACACCACCGGGCTCGTCCACGAGGCCTATTTGCGGCTGGCCGCCGTCCACCGTCTGGGTTCGCTCGATCGGGCGCACTTCTTTGCCGTCGCCGCCCGAGCCATGCGACGCGTCCTCATCGACCACGCCCGGCGCTACCACGCCCTGAAGCGCCCCGGCTCGCGGCAGCGAATCCCGCTCGAGGAGACCGAACTTCCCGTGGAGGAACGCGCCGGAGTGCTGCTGGCGCTCGATGAGGCTCTCGAACGACTTGCCCAGCTCGACGGCCGCCAGGCCAGGGTCGTGGAGTGCCGCTTCTTCGGCGGCATGACCGAGGAAGAAACCGCCACCGCCCTCGGCATCGCCCCCCGGACGGTCAGGCGCGACTGGGCGAAAGCAAAGGGCTGGCTGTATGCGGAGCTCTACGATGATTTGTAATTACGAATTACGAATTACGAATTACGAATTACGAATTACGATGTCTTGGCGGCCAGTGGGATCTCGGAGCTGTCGGATTGCAAGTCAGCTATAGAGGGCGTAGAGGATAGCAGAGGACGCAGAGTGGTGTCAGTATCCGTAATTCAAAATTCATAATTCAAAATTTGAATTGAGCAATACGTAATTCGTAATTCGTAATTACCCCGCCATGTCCTGGCTCCGCCTCCAATCTGTTGTGGATGCCGCGCTCGATCTTCCGACGGGCGAGCGGAAGGCGTTCGTGGTGCGGGAGTGTGGGGAGGATGAGGCGTTGCGCGACGAGGTGTTGCGGCTGCTGCGAGCGTGCGAGCGGGCGGAGGGATTTCTCGACCGGCCGGCGGCGGAGCTGGCGGCGGATATGGTGGTGGAGGGAGAAGGGGAGACCGCGGAGGCTGGGGTAGGGTCGCGGATTCCCCCGCGAGTCGGCCCCTACCGCATCGTGGCGGAGGCGGGGCGCGGGGGGATGGGAACGGTCTACCTGGCGGAGCGGGACGACGGCCAGTTCACCATGCAGGTCGCGTTGAAGCTGGTGCCGGCCGCCGCTGCTACGGAGGGCGCCATCCGTCGCTTCCTCGAGGAGCGGCAGATCCTCGCCCGGCTTCAGCATCCGAATATTGCGCGGGTACTGGACGGTGGAGTAAGCGACGACGGCCGTCCGTACCTGGTGATGGAGTACGTAGAGGGGGATCCGATCGACCGGTTCTGTGACCGCCGCCGCCTGTCGATCGAAGCGCGACTCGCGCTCTTCATCGATGTCTGCCGGGCGGTGCAGTTCGCCCACCAGAACCTGGTCGTGCACCGCGATCTGAAGCCGGGCAACATTCTGGTCTCGGAGCGCCACGGCCCGAAGCTGCTCGATTTCGGCATCGCGAAGCTGCTCGACTCGGAGGCGGGAAGCGGCCAGACCGGGCTGACCCGCACGGGGATGCGGCCGATGACGCCGGACTACGCCAGCCCGGAGCAGGTACGCGGCGATCGGGTCACCACCGCCACCGACATCTATGCTCTGGGTCTGCTCCTCTACCGGCTGCTCGTCGGTCGAGCGCCCTATGCGGCAGATCCCCGCTCTGCCTTCGAGTTGGAGAGGGCCATCCTCGAGGAGGAGCCGACCGCGCCGTCGGTGGTCCTTGGCCGGGCGTCGGACGTCGGCGCCGCGGGTCTCACCCCCACCGAGATTGCCGACGCCCGAGGCACCACCCCGCAACGGCTTGCCCGGCGCCTGCGCGGCGACCTGGATGCGATCGTCGCACGCGCCCTTCGTAAGCAGCCGGCCGAGCGCTACGCCACTGCCGACCAACTGGCCGAGGACCTCCAGCGTTTTCTGGAAGGCCGGCCGGTTCTCGCCCGGCGCGGGACGCGCCTTTATGCGGCCTCCCGCCTGGTGCGTCGGCACCGTGTGGCCGTGTCCGCGGGAGCTCTCGTCGTCCTCTCCCTGATCGGCGGCGGAGCTGGTATCGCCTGGCAGGCGCGCGCCGCGGCGATCGAGCGGGATCGTGTCCGTGTGGAGGCGGCGACCTCGGCGCGCGTATCGGCTTTCCTCGAGGAGCTCTTCCGTGTGGCCGATCCGGAGCAGGGGAGGGGCGCCACGGTGTCCGCTCGCGAGCTGCTCGACCGCGGTGCTGCACGCATCGAGCGTGAGCTGGCCGAGGAGCCGCGCACGCGAGCCGCGTTGATGACTGTTATGGGGAGGGCGTATCGAAACCTGGGCGAGTATCCGCAGGCAGTGGCGCTGCTGCAGAGCGCTCTGGAGGTGCCGCAGCTCAACGGACCGGACGATCTGGAAAGCGCAATCGAGGTACACCTCGAGCTGGCGCGTGTACGGGCGCTACAGGAGGAGCTGGCTGAGGCGGAGCGCCACGCCCGAGAGGCGCTGAGGCTGAGCGGCGGCCGGCACGCCGAGACGGTGGCCTCGGCGGCGGCCCTGGCCGCACTCGGCGACGTGTTGCATCGCCGGGGGCAGCTCGCCCAGGCGGAGGAGCTCCTGCGTGCCTCGCTCGAGCGGCGTCGCCGCCTGCTGGGAGAGCGCGATCGGGAGGTGGCGGCCACGCTGGCCGCGCTCGGCCATCTGCTCAGGAGCCGCGGCGAGCCTCACGCCGCGGAGCCCCTCTACCGCGAGGCATTGGCGATCCAACGGGAGGCTCTCGGAGAAGATCATCCCGAGCTGGCCACCACCATGAACGACCTCGCCGTCCTGCTGATCGACGCCAATCGGTACGAGGCGGCGGATTCGTTCCTGCGCCAGGCGATCGAGGTGCGGCGCCACACCCTGGGGGAGGACCACCCCGATGTCGCCATTGCGGTCAACAATCTCGCGGCGCTGCTCGAGCGCCGCGGCAACTTGGAGGAGGCCGAAGAGCGCTACCGCGAGGCGCTGCGCTTGAAGATCGCCACGCTCGGAGAGGAGCACCCGAGCGTGGCCGTCACCATGAACAACCTGGCGCTTCTCCTCGCCAACGGCGGGAGGCACGCGGCTGCGGACTCGCTCCTGCGAAGATCGCTCGAGCTACGGCGCCGGGCCTATGGTGACGAGCACCCGAGCGTGGCGGCCGCCCTGCACAACATCGCCAGCCAGGCGCAGCGGCAGGGCGACCCCGCTACCGCCGAGCGCCTCTACCGCGAAGCCGCGGAGATGCGCCGACGTCTGCTCGGCCCCGACCACCCCGATCTCGCCAACAGCCTCATGGGCGTTGCCCTGCTGGCACATGAGCGTGGGGCACACGCGGAGTCGGAGCCGCTGCTACGCGAGGCGCTGCGGATCTGGCTCCGGGTGTATCCGTCCGAGTCCCCGCAGGTAGCCCAGGCTGAGAGCTCGCTGGGCGCCTGCTTGCTCGCCCAGAGGCGCCGTGACGAGGCCGCGCCACTGCTCCGTCGTGGCTACGAGGCGCTGCTCCGCCTCCGCGGCCCGGACCACCGCTCGACTTTACGCGCCGCCGACAACCTCGCGAAGCTGTCCGCCAGCACCGGCGAACGATAACGGCGCCGGCGCGCCCGCCGGCCTTGTCACCCCGTCGCCTTGTCACTCCCTGTCTCCCTGTCTCCCTGTCTCCCTGTCTCCCTGTCCCCCTGTCGAAGCATCCCGCCAGTGCCCGATCGGAGCTCCGAGTCTACCTTCACGCCGCTCCCATCCGCGAGCTCCTCCCTCGCAGTCCGCCCGTGCGCAACCTGCTCGCCGCGAACTTCGACGCCTGGGTCGCAGCGGTTGGTGGCGTTGTACCCCTTCTCATGGAAGAGCCGCATCGCGGCCGCCAGGATCCGCTCGCGCGTGGAATGCACCGCCGGGTGAGTTGAACGTTCAATCAACTATGCGGAGCGGGGATGGCCGCACAAGCGTGGCAGCGACGGCTGCGGCCACATCAGCCGGCCGATCAATAGCCGCCTTCCAATGCTTTCAGGACACTAAGTGCGACTTTCCACGATCCTTGACTTTGAATCCTTCGCGTGCGAAGATGCCGGAGCCAACCTGTCGAACTCCCCGACACCAGCTCGGCACATCCCCCGCCCGCGAGTGCGTCCATGGGCATGAACGCCGGGACCCCCTTCGTAGCTCGTTCCACCGCCTTCCGGTCCGGGATCCGGATTGCGGCCGCAGTGGCGCTGCTCGGCCCGCGCCGGTATTCTTATGTTTATTCGGTCGGTGGCCCCGCGAGCCCGTGGGGCACTCGCCGCTCGCTCGTCCGGCGCGCGGCTCCTGGAGGCGTCCTCCGGCGACGCGGCCTTCCGCGCGGGTATCACGGATGAGCGGACACAAGATCCTGCTGGTCGAGGACAACGAGGACAACCGGCTCGTCTACCGGACGATTCTCGATCACTTCGGCTTCCAGGTCCTGGAAGCCGCTGATGGCGAGGAGGGAATCCGCCGCGCCCGCGCCGACGGTCCCGACCTGATCTTGATGGACGTCTCGATCCCCAAGATCGACGGCTGGGAAGCCACCCGGCAGCTCAAGGCCGACCCCACCACCTCGATGATCCCCATCATCGCCCTCACCGCTCACGCCCTCGCCACCGACCGCGCCAAGGCACAGGAAGCCGGCTGCGACGGCTACCTCGCCAAGCCGGTCGAACCCCGCAAGGTGGTGGAGGAGGTGCGCAAGCACCTGAAGCAGAAGAGCGGCGGGTAAGTCCTAGCCCTTCGCTTGCATGCGCCTCGGCGCATGTATCCCGCGCGAATGCTGTCCGGGCCGCTACGCGCGACCCGGCGTCTGGTGCAGAACCTGTACGCCGCCGGCGGGCTCCTGCTCGTGCTGGGCCTCGCGGTGGCGGTGCTCGGGCTCTGGGCTCTGGCCGAGCTCAGCGAAGAGGTCCTCCAGGGAGAGACGCTGCGAATGGACGAGGCGGCGCTGCGCGCGCTCGCCCGCTACGCCTCGCCCGCCCGCGATCTTCTGGCGCTGGAAATCACCTCCCTCGGCAGCGGCACGGCGGCCCTCGCCATCACGGTCATCGTCTCCGCCCTCCTCGCCCTGCTCGGGCGCCGCCATTATGCCCTCCTCCTGGCCGCGGCCGTAGCCGGAGCCTGGATCCTCAGCCCGATCCTGAAGGCCCTCTTCGATCGCGACCGCCCGCAGGTCGTCGAGTGGCGCACACCCTACGTGGGCCAGGCATCGTACCCGTCCGGCCACGCGATGATGGGGATGGTCCTCTACATCACCCTCGCGTACATTCTGCACCGCCTCGGAGGCCGCCGCTGGGTCTCCGCCGTTGCCATCACCATCGCCGGGCTCCTTGTCGTCCTCATCGGCGTCAGCCGCGTCTACCTCGGCGTGCACTATCCCTCCGACGTTCTCGCCGGCTTCGCCGTGGGCTTCTCCTGGGCGATGTTCTGCGCCGCCATCGCCGAGACGATTCGCGCGCGCAAGGCCGCGTAAGGGAGGTCTGCCCGACACTTGCCTCCCGCCTTCGCAGCGCGCGAGCCATGGACCTGGATCCGCTCTTGCGACCACCCTCCCCGTCCACAAAATCAACTCCGGGCTCAGCGAACCACATCTTCCGCCATGATCGACGACCTCTGGTACCGGAACGCTATCACCTACAGCCTCGATCTGGAGAGCTTCATGGACTCCAACGGGGATGGGGTGGGCGACTTCGCGGGCTTGATCCGCCGCCTCGACTACCTCGAGTCACTGGGAGTCGACACGCTCTGGCTGGCGCCCTTCCAGCGTACGCCGAACAAGGACAACGGGTACGACATCTCCGACTTCTACTCGGTCGATCCGCGCCACGGCTCCGGCGGCGACTTCGTCGAGTTCATGCACCAGGCCGCGAGTCGGGGGTTGCGCGTCATCATCGACCTCGTCATCAACCACACCTCCGATCAGCACGAGTGGTTTCAGGAGGCGCGGAGCAGCCCCGACTCCCGCTTTCGGGACTGGTTCGTGTGGTCGCCGGAGCGTCCGTCCGACTGGAAGGAGGGGATGGTCTTTCCCGGAGTGCAGAAGAGCACCTGGACCCTCGACCGGAAGGCAAAGGAGTACTACTACCACCGGTTCTACCGGCACCAGCCCGACCTCAACATGGACAACCCCCGCGTACGGGCGGAGGCCTGCCGCATCATGGGGTTCTGGCTTCAGCTCGGTGTCGCCGGCTTCCGGGTCGACGCGCTGCCTTTCGTCATCGAATCCACCGTGCCCGGCCGCTCGCAGGGAAAGCTCAACTTCGACTATCTCTCCGAGATCCGCGCCTTCCTGCAGTGGCGCGTAGGTGACGCCGTCCTCCTCGGCGAAGCCAACGTTCCCCCAGGGCAAACCCGCCCTTATTTCGAGGGAAACGGGACCGGCGGCATCCACATGATGTTCAACTTCTTTGTCAACCAGCACCTCTTCTACGCCCTCGCCTCCGCCGATACCCGCCCCCTCCGCTCCGCCCTCGAAGCGACCCGGGATATCCCCGAGCTCGGCCAGTGGGCGCACTTCCTCCGCAACCATGACGAGCTCGACCTCGGCCGCCTCACCGAGGAGCAGCGCGCGCGTGTCTTCGAGCGGTTCGGCCCCGAGAAGCGGATGCAGCTCTACGGCCGCGGAATCCGCCGCCGCCTGGCCCCCATGCTCGGTGACCGTCCGCACCTCGAGCTCGCCTACAGCGTTCTCTTCTCTCTCCCGGGGTCGCCGATCCTGCGCTATGGAGACGAGATCGGGATGGGGGACGATCTCACCCTGAAGGAGCGGGACGCGGTGCGCACGCCTATGCAGTGGTCCGCCGAGCGAAATGCGGGATTCTCGGCAGCGGAAAAGACCTACCTGCCCGTGGTTTCGGAGGGAGTCTGGTCGTACGAGCGGGTGAACGTGGAAGCGCAGCGCCGCGACCCCGACTCGCTGCTTTCCTGGACCAGCCGCATGATCCGCCTGCGGAAGGAGTGCCCTGAAATCGGCTGGGGCACGTTCGAGATCCTCGACCCGGGCTGCGACGAGGTACTGGCGCTACGCTACGACTGGCGCGGAAACTCGGTGCTCGTGCTGCACAACTTCGATTACAGCCCACGCGAAGCCGATCTCCGCATCGGCCTCCCCGGCCACGACCGCCTCACCGATCTCCTCGACGACGAAGAGGTGCCCGTCAACAAGTCCGGCCGCGCCACCATCCCCATGAACGCCTTCGGCTACCGGTGGTTCAGGGTGGGCGGGCCGGGGAGGAATTTTGAATTTTGAATTACGAGTTACGAATTACGAATTACCGGCAAACCCCAGCGGCCGCAGGGAACGGAACAGAGGTCGCGGGGGCTATCCCTGATTCAAAATTCAAAATTCATGATTCAAAATTACCGTCAGGCAATTCGTAATTCGTAATTCGTAATTGTTGCCGGCGCCTACTCCGCCGAGAACCTGTAGACCGTCCGCGAGGTGTACTCCTCTCCAGGTTCGAGAATGGTGGATGGGAAGTCCGGCTTGTTCGGCGAATCCGGGAAGTGCTGGGTCTCCAGGCAGAAGCCGGTGCGGTGGGCGTAGACCACGCCTTCCTTACCGGTGAGGGAGCCGTCCAGGAAGTTGCCGGTGTAGAACTGCACGCCGGGCTCGGTCGTGAGCACCTCCATCACCCGCCCGCTGGTCGGCTCGCGCACCCTGGCCGCGAGGACCAGCGAATCGCCCTCCGCGCGGTCGATCACGAAGTTGTGGTCGTAGCCGCCTCCGAAGCGAAGCTGCTCGTCGTCCTGCCGGATCCGCGCCCCGATCGGCGTCGGCTCACGGAAGTCGAAGGGCGTTCCCTCCACCGGCCGCAGCTCGCCGGTGGGGATGAGCGCGCTGTCCACCGGGGTGAAGCGGGAGGCGTTGAGCATCATCTCGTGGTCGAGGATGGTGCCCGAGCCGTGGCCGGCGAGGTTGAAGTAGGTGTGCTGGGTGAGGTTGACCGGCGTCGCCTTGTCCGTCGTGGCGTGGTAGTCGAAGATCAGCTCGTTGTCGTCGGTCAGCGTGTAGGTCACCCTCACCTGGAGCGTGCCGGGGTATCCCTGGTCGCCATCCGGACTGGTGTGGGTGAGGATCACTCCACGCCCCTGCTCGTTCTCGAAGGGCTCGGCTGTCCAGACCACCTTGTCGAAGCCTCGCTCGCCGCCGTGCAGGCTGTTGGGGCCGTTGTTGATCGGCAGCTCGTAGGTCACGCCGTCGAGCGTGAAGCGGCCATTGGCGATGCGGTTTCCGTAGCGGCCAATGAGCGCGCCAAAGTACGGATGCTCTCCCACGTACCCCGCCAGCGAGTCGAAGCCCAGCACCACGTCGGCCAGGCCTCCGTTGGCGTCGGGAACACGCAGGTTGGTAATGATGCCGCCGAAGTTGATGACGCTCACCTCCATGCCGTTGGCGTTGCGGAAGGTGTACTGCGTCACCTGCTCCCCGTCGGGGGTCGTCCCGTAGGGAGCCTGGCTCACGCTCTGGCTCGCGGATTCGTTCATGGAGGTCTCGGGTTCGTCGCTCGCGCAGGCCGCAAAGAGCAGGGCAACGGCGAGGGCGGGGCCCACGCTCCGGAAGCGGATCGTGTGCATGGATCCTCTGCTGTGGGTTCAGGGCGAACCAGCGGATTCGAGGACGACGCCGACCGACGCTACGATCCATCGCGCGCCCATCGTCCGGCGGCGTCCGGCCGACAAGGTGCGACGATGAGGAAATCCGAGCAAGTCCGGGCCGCCGCCATCGGGTTGCCTCACCCGACCCGAGGGTCTATTCCTATCCGCCGCTCCGCCCCCGCCGCACCGCGGGGCGCAGATCTGCGAACCGAACGGACTTCATGGAATACAGGCAACTCGGTTCCACCGGCCTCAGCGTGTCGGTGCTCGGCTTTGGTGGCGCGACGCTGGGCGATGAGTACGGGCCGATGGACGCGACCGAGGGACGGCGCGCCTTCGACGCGGCGGTGGACAGCGGTATCAATCTGGTCGACGTCTCACCGTACTACGGCCGGACGCTCGCGGAGGAGCGGCTCGGCCACTACCTCCGCGGAAAGCGCGACCGCGTGGTGCTCGCCACCAAGGTCGGTCGTTACGACCGCGATCCGCCGGCCGGCTTCGACTTCTCCGCCGCGCGGGTGACGCGGTCGGTGGAGGAGAGCCTGCGACGTCTGCAGACCGACGTCATCGACATCTTCCTCGCGCACGACATCGAGTTCGCTCCGCTATCCCGGATTCTCGATGAGACGGTGCCCGCGCTGCACCGGCTGAAGGAGCAGGGAAAGGTGCGCTTCATCGGGGTGACCGGCTTCCCGCTGGAGGTGCTTCGGGACGCCGTGGAGGGTGCGGAGCTCGACGTCGTGCTCTCGTACTGCCACTACAACCTCCTCAATACGCGTCTCGCGTCGGTTCTCGCGCCGGCCGTCCAGACCCGTTCTATGGGGTTGATCAACGCCTCCCCCCTACACATGGGCGTCCTCTCGCCGGGCGGCCCGCCTCCCTGGCACCCGGCTCCGTCAGAGGTGCTCGAGGCGGGTCGGCAGGCCGCCGAATGGTGCAGGAGCCGTGGTTTGGACCTCGCCGAGATCGCCCTTCGCTTCGCCCTCGGCTCCCCCGCGCACTCCACCCTGGTCGGTGTGCGAACCCTGGCCGAGCTGCAGACCAGCCTGCGCGCGCTCGAGCCGGATCCTCATCCGGAGGCCACGGAGGAGCTGCGCGCTCTCCTCGCTCCGGTGCAGGATCGCGAGTGGCCTTCGGGCCTCTTCCCGGGGCCGGGCGAGCCCCGCCCGTGAGCCTCCAGCTGGATCTCTGGCAATGGGTGCTGGCCGCCGTCGGGGCGGCTTTGGTAGGCCTCGCGAAGACCGGGATCGCCGGTCTCGGCATCCTCTCGGTGGCCATCTATGCCACCGTTCTGCCCGCGCGCGAGTCGGTTGGCATCCTCCTGGTGATCCTCGTCCTCACCGATTTCGTGGCGGTAAGCGTCTATCGGCGCGACGCGAGCTGGTCCCACCTCGCTCGCCTCTTCCCCTGGGCCGGTGCGGGCGTGCTGATCGGCTTCGTGGCCTTCGGCTCGATGAACGACGAGCTGGTGCGCACGGTAATCGGGGGGATCCTGGTCGCGCTCACCGCGCTGCAGCTCTTCCAGCGGCGCGAAGGCCATCTGCCGATCGAGGAAAATCCCAACCGGTGGCTGGTGGCGCTCACCGGTCTCGGCGCCGGCTTTACCACGATGATCGCAAACGCGGCGGGGCCGCTGATGATCCTGTATCTGCTCGCCATGCGGCTGCCGAAGTACACCTTCGTGGGCACGGCTGCCTGGTTCTTCCTTGTCCTGAACCTCTTCAAGGTGCCCTTCAGCATCGGTCTGGGTCTGATCGACTTCGATTCGCTCGGACTGAGTCTCCGCATGGCGCCCTTCGCGATTGCTGGTGCGCTCTCCGGACGCTGGGTCATCAGCCACATGAACCAGCGCATGTTCGAGGCGGCGGCGCTTCTGCTGACCCTGGCCGCCGGGCTGCGGATGCTGGTCGGCTGAGCCCCTCCGCTCGGCGCTACGTCGGGCGGCCGTAGACTCGCGACATCCGATAGCGTATTGTCGGGCAGCGCTCGATCCTTGACGCGATGCGGGACTTCGATTGGCAGTCCCTCCCGGGGAGTGCGGGCGCCGTCGCTTGCCGAAACGCCGAATGACGTAGCGACCTGAGCTTCAGCGCGATGGAACTCGAACGGACAGTATTGCTTCGATGGATGCTGACGAAGGCTCTCTAGATGGCTTAGCCCCGCAGAGTGCTGCGCCCGCCGCGGCCGCGGCCGCGCAGAGCGGCCAGGCGCACGGGGACCTCCTCCCTCTCGGCCTCGCCGCACTCGGGATCGTCTTCGGCGATATCGGGACCAGTCCCCTCTACGCCTTTCGCGAAAGCTTCCACGAATCGCACGGCATCCCCTTCACCGATGCCAACATCCTGGGCGTCCTCTCGCTGATCTTCTGGGCGCTGACGATCGTCATCTGCATCAAGTACCTGATCTTCATCCTGAGGGCCGACAATCAGGGCGAGGGCGGGATTCTCGCCCTCACCGCACTGGTGACGCCGCGGAGGACCGGGCGGCGCCCGCGCGGTAGGGTGCTGATACTGATGGGGCTGTTCGGGACCGCGCTCCTCTACGGCGACGGGGTGATCACGCCCGCGATCTCAGTGCTCTCGGCGGTTGAAGGGCTGGCCATCGTCACCCCGGTCTTTCGTCCATACGTGGTGCCGGTGACCATCGTGATCCTGCTCGTGCTCTTCGCTCTGCAGCGGAGGGGCACCGAGAGGATCGCGAAGCTCTTCGGACCCGTAACGTTACTCTGGTTCACCACCATGGGAGCGCTGGGGGCAGCCCAGGTCGTGCGAGTGCCGCGTGTGCTTACCGCGATCAACCCGCTATACGGGGCCGATTTCTTTCTGCGTAATGGCTGGCACGGCTTGCTGGTGCTCGGCTCGGTCTTCCTGGTGGTCACCGGAGGCGAAGCCCTATATGCCGACCTGGGGCACTTCGGCATCCGACCGATCCGGTTCGCCTGGTTCACCGTGGTTTTCCCCGCGCTCCTGCTCAACTACTTCGGGCAGGGGGCCCTCCTCCTGCAGCGGCCGCAGGCGATCCAGAATCCCTTCTTCCGACTCGCTCCGCCCTGGGCGCTGATGCCTCTGGTAGTGCTCGCCACCGTCGCCACGGTGATCGCGTCGCAGGCGGTCATTTCCGGCGCCTTCTCGCTCACCCGACAGGCGGTTCAGCTCGGTTACCTGCCGAGGATGGAGATCGAGCACACCTCGCCCACGACCATCGGCCAGATCTACATCGCCGGTGTGAACTGGGCCCTCATGATCGGGTGCATCTCGCTCGTCCTGGGCTTTGGCTCGTCCAGCGCGCTCGCCGGGGCGTACGGGGTGGCGGTCACCACCGACATGGTCTTCGCCACCCTGCTCTTCACCGCCGTGGCGCTCATTCGTTGGAGGTGGGGATGGCCGCGGGCGCTGGCCCTGGCGGCGATCCTGCTGGCGGTGGATCTCTCCTTCTGGAGCGCGAACATCATCAAGGTGCCCGATGGAGGCTGGTTTCCCCTCGTGGTGGGAGCCGTCGTCTTCACCATGATGACGACCTGGAAGAAGGGACGAACGGTGCTGGCGGAGAGGCTCCGCAAAGGCTCCGTCAGCTTCGATGCCTTCGCCGAGCAGCTGGAGAGGGAAAAGTTCCTGCGGGTGCCGGGCACCGCGGTGTTCATGTACAGCGACCCCGCGGCAACACCTCCCGCCCTCCTGCATAACCTGAAGCACAACAAGGTCCTGCACGAGCGGGTGCTGCTGCTCTCCGTCGAGTCGCTGGATACGCCGCACGTTCCCGAGAGCGAGCGCATCGACGTGCAGGCGCTCGGCCACGGGCTGTATCGCATTGTCCTGCGTTACGGCTTCATGGAGGATCCCGATGTTCCGCGTGACCTGACACTCACGGCGAAGTTCGGGCTGGAGGTGAACCCGAGACAGGTGAGCTATTTCCTCGGGCGCGAGCGGGTGATCGCCTCCAAGCGGCCGGGCATGGCGATCTGGAGGGAGAAACTTTTCGGGGTGATGAACCGCAACGCCCGCAACGCCACCGACTTCTTCCGGCTGCCGCCGAACCAGGTGGTCGAGGTGGGAGCGCAGGTCGAGATGTAAGCGGGCCCCTGCGTCCCTGCCGGCTCTACCGCCCGATCTCGAGAACGCCGGCCATCTGGGGCTCGATCGCCTCCAGCGTTTCCCCGTCCCCCTGGCCGACGATCTGATAGAACAGGTGCAGCCGGTTCTCCCTCGTCCAGAGCGTCGGATCGTAGCTGGGCTCCCACAACCCTACCGGCGAGCGCCAGACATCCTCGATCACCCAGTCGTCCCGCTCGGGAGATCGCGAGGTCGCGATGGAGATTCCGCCCCCGCGCTCCTCGTCCCGGAAGATCACATGCACGACGCCATCGTTTCCGGCGACGACCTGCGGACGTGAGATCGGAATGCGCTTGGTCCCTCCGCCGCTCAGCCGAAACGGAAGGGTGCGTGTGCCGATCTGGCTCATTCTCCACTCCTGGCCGTCGTGCCAGAGCAGGCGATACTGCGGCACGTCCTCCCCCGGTTCACGCCAGTAGGTCGCCACCAGAGGTCTCCCCTCCGCATCCACCGCCATCGACGTCTGGTTGATCAGCTCACTCCCCTGGGGAACCTGCCACGCCACCTCCGCCGACGCCGCGGTGATCGGTAGCCTGTACGGCTCGCCGGAGGAGCGCCGCCAGGTGCGTCCCTCGTCGTCCGAGTATGCGTAGAGCACGTCGTGGTTGGATGCGACGTCAGGGGATTCACGCCAGGTCCAGCTGAGGTGCCAGCGACCCCGCCGGTCGACCACGAGCTGGTTGAAGTAGGCGTTTCTCTCCCCCTCTCCGTCGATGAGTGGATGTTGCACGGGAATCCAGGTCCCACGCCGGACGTCGTACCGGTTCAACAGCACGTCGCCCCTCCCCGAGGCGCCATCCCGATACAGGAAGAGGAGATCGCCGTCGGGAAGGTGGTAGAAGCCGGGGTAGGTGACCTGACTCTCGTACTGCCCGGTCATGGGGGAGCGCTCCGCCAGCTCCAGGGAGCCGGGCGCCTTCGCGCGCGCGTAGTTCAGCGGCTGCCCGTGATGGTCCCAGGCGACGTGCAGGTAGCCCTCGCCGTCCACCGCGATGCTGATGGCGTTGTGGGCGTCGCGAACGTTACCTCGGTACTCCGTGACGTGCCGCTCCCAGTCATCACTTCCCAACCGACGACGGGCCAGCACCAGGCGGCCTTCCGGGTCGTAGTAGGCCGCGTACTGCAGGTCGCCATGGCTGACCACGCTGCTCTGGCGGAAGACGACGGCGTTGACCGAGGATTGCGCCCAGCCCAGGCCAATCTCGGAGAGGTGGACCCCCCGATCGTTGGAGGGTGGCGTTCGGCTGGTGCAGGAGAGCGCGGCGGTCGCGCAGAAGAGAAGGACCAACGACCGGCGGAACGGCAGGATCAGCATCGCAGCGCGGTTCTGACAAACCGGAAAACGGCATGAGAGCGGCGAAAGTTACGCCGCGCACCGCTGCCCGGCCACCCCCGGGGTAGAGAGGTGGACACGCCCCACTGGAGCGTGCCCTCGCACCCTCACCCGCGCAGAAACGCGGCCTTCATTCGCGCGATGTCGTCCGGAGAGAGCTTCTCGACAGGGGTCTGGTAGAGGGCCTGCAACTCGGCCTGGCGCCGCTGGGCGGCCAATTTCGCTGCGACTTCTGGCTTGAGGCGACGGGTCGGCCGGGGAGATTTCGAGGCCGTGCGTGGAGTCTTCGCTGGCATGACTAAACACTCTCATCGTTTCGGGTCCGCCCTCGATTATTGCACAGGACGGGCCAGAACTCGTGACCGTAGATGTTTTTGAGTACGGGGCCGGCTCGGCCCCGGTTTCGATGGTCGAACGGGGAGCTCAGCCGCTGCGATCAATCGCCTCCATCACGCGGGCGATCTCGTCGTAGCGGAGGCTGCCCCGGCTTTGCAGCGCCTGGATCGTCTCGCGCTCGTGGGAGAGTCGACGCTCCAGAGCTTGGATGCGCTCGGCGGGTTCACCGTTGCTGCGGACCTGCTCGAGGGTGTCCTCGAGCTCGTCCACGAAGAGGAGCTTTTCGCCGATCCGGCGAGCCTCGGCGGCGGTCACTCGGGGCCCGGTCTCCAGGCCGGCTTCGCGATCCTTCTGCCGCATGGTACCTCCGGAACTCCTGCGTTTGTGCGGGATGTGACGAATGCCGCAACCCGGGTGCCAGGGGCTCCAACCAGGCGCTGACCGTCCTATTCCGCGTACAACGTCTCGGCCTTGCTGGCGGACAGCAGGATCCCCTTGATCATCGCCGAGCTGAAGCCCTGGTGCTCCATCTCGTTCAGTCCGGCGATGGTGCAGCCGCGCGGGGTGGTCACCTGGTCGATCTCCGACTCCGGGTGCCGGCCCTGGCTCAGCAGCAGAGAGGCGGCTCCCTTGGCGGTCTGGGCGGCCAGGAGCAGCGCCTCCTCAGGATGGAAGCCGATCTCGATTCCGCCCTGCGAGGCGGCGCGGATAGCGCGCAGGAAGAAGGCGATCCCGCAGGCACACAGCGCGGTGGCCGGGATCATCATGTTCTCGGGGATCACCACCGTTCGACCGACCAGATCGAAGAGCTCCTGGGCTTCCGCCAGAACCGGGTCGGACGGATCCTGGCTGGCGAGACAGGTCATCGACTCGCCAATCGAGACCGCCGTGTTGGGCATTGCCCGAATGATGGGGGCGGTGGTCCCGAGGGGCTCGCGCAGCTGGCGGATGCTCACGCCGGATACGACCGAGATGATGCGGTGGCGCTCGGGGTCGATCTCGGAGCGGATCTCCTCCAGGAGCTCGGCGATCTGCTGGGGCTGCACCGCCAGCACGATGATATCGGACTCGCGTACCGCCTCGCGGTTGTCCGAGCCGACGTGGAAGCCGACTTCCGCGAAGTAGGTGAGCTTCTCCGGGTGCCGGCGCGTGATCCGGATGCGGTCCGGCGTGCAGTAGCCTGCCTCCGTCCAGCCCATCGCCAGGGCCCGTCCAAGGTTCCCCCCGCCGAGGATGGCGATGGTGGGATGCCTGGTGCGATCCACTTCATTCATGCTCGAGACACTCCGATCTATGGGTAGGATATCCGCTCCAGTCTTAGCGGCCGCGCTCACCAAGCCACCGCCGCGTCTGGTCGTGGTGCTCCCGGGTTTGAGCCAGTCTGCCCGCGAGGCCTCCAGGTCGAGAACCACCGCCGATTTGTGCCCTGCGGCGATAGCGGTGCCGCCGTAATCGGTGGCGAGCTTCTGAGGAAAGTCGGTGACCGGCGCCACCCGGAACCCCAGCTGCTCGAACAGCCGCACGCGCATGGTGAAGGCGAAGACTCGCCGAACGCCGCGGGCGTGTGCACGCAGCACCGCCGCCTGAATGAGACGGCTTCCGATCCCGCGACCGTGGAAACCTTCGGCCACCGAGAGCGACGCGATTTCGTACAGGGAGGGCGAGTGAATGCGAAGGGCCACGCTTCCGACCACTCGACCCCCTGCCTCCGCTACGAGGAAGCCACCGATGTCCCGCTTGACATCCTCGGCGGTGCGGTCGCGGACCATGCCCTGCCGCGCGAAGCCAGCGAGCAACTGGGTGATGGCAGGCACGTCTGCGAGGCGGGCGGGTCGCACCTCGACCGGTTGTTCCGCTCCCGCCTGCGCGGCATTCGAATCTTCGACGATCTGCCCGTCAATACTGCCCTCGCCCACGGCTGTCCTCTAATGCACGTGCGACCGCCCTGCCGCTTCGGTGGACGGATCACAAAAGGGCGACCTCCCGACGGATTCGAGAGGCCGCCACCTTTCGAGCTACGCGGCGCCATGTCAGCATCGGCACCGCCCGATGAGTATCAATAGATTTCCGCCTGGGAGAAGTCAACGACGAGTGGCGACCGCAGCACGTGATGCCATAGCTTGCGCAGTTGCCGCGAGCGTCGCCTTCCCCGATGAAGCGGCTAGGCCCCACCGACCAGCTTCAGCCCGATGATACCGGAAACGATCAGCCCGATGCAGACCAGCCGTACCGCCGTCGCGGGCTCTCCAAAGAGCACCATTCCCAGGATCGCCGTCCCCACCGTACCGATTCCCGTCCAGATGGCGTAAGCGGTGCCGAGAGGGAGCGTGCGTACGGCGAGGCCGAGCATCGCCATGCTCCCCACCAGGGCAACCGCAGTGAAGAGGGTCGGCCACGGTCGGGTGAACCCCTCCGTGTATTTCAGGCCCACCGCCCAGCCCACCTCCAGCAGCCCGGCAATGAAGAGGATGACCCAGGCCATTCCTTACCGCCGCCCCGCGACGGCGGTGCTACCCCCGCACCCCTGCGCGCATGCCGCCCGCATTCCGCCGTCCATGGACCGTGTCATCCTCCCCGCTGCGCCGTTCAGCCCTGGTTCAGCCGTTCGATCGCGGCAATGACCTCTGCCGGATCGCCGGCCGGGTCGACGTCCGTGGCCTTGTAGACGATGCGGCCATCGCGACCGATGATGAAGGTCCAGCGCGCCGTCGTCAGGTCGCGAGTAAGCGTGATCTCCTCTCCGTTCACTTCGCGGGTGATGCTTCCCCCCTCGCGGGTCGGCACCCCGAAAGCGCGCGCGATGACCCCAGCGGTGTCGGACAGGAGCGGGAAGTTGAGGCGGTTGGTCCCCTTGAATGCCTTGAGGTTAGCGACCCGATCACCACTCACGCCCACCACCTCGGCTCCCATCTCCAGGAGCTTCGTGCGATTGTCGCGGAAGAGGCAGGCCTGCGTGGTGCAACCAGCCGTCATGGCCGCGGGATAGAAGTAGACGACGAGGATCTTGCCGTTCCGCTGCTCCTTGCTGTTCCAGATTTCACCGTTGTCGGCGAGTCCCGAGAAGTCGGGGGCCACGTCGCCCACCTCCAGCGAACGGAGCTCGGCCTCCTGCGCCGCGGCCGGCGAGCTCGCGAAGCCAAGCGCGAGAACCGCGACGGCCGCCACCGACAGCACCCTATTGAACGTCATCGCCGGACCTCCTTCTTTGAGGGATCGCGCTTCCCGGTCGCATCGTTCAGGGTGACTCCTTCACGCTTTCACCGGGGTCGCGGGCGGCCAGCGGCCGCCGGAAGCAATATCACCATACTACACCGCTACACCCGCTTGCGGTACCGCGTTGGTTACGCGGTATCGGAAGCCCCGTCCGGCTGCTCGGGAGTGAAAGGAGCCGGGGCCTCACCGCCCATCAGGAATTCGATCTCGGCCTGAGCCTCATCCAGGATCCCGCGGGCGGTGGCGAGATGACCGCACGCCTCCCGATACAGCGCCATCTGCTCCTCGAGATCGACGTCTTCTCGATCGAGCTGGGTCAGGATCTCGTCGAGCCGCTGAAAGAGGGCGCTCAAGCGCGGCCGCTCGGTCGAGCCCGCCGTGGAATCAGCCATCCTGATCCTCCTGCTCTGGCTCAGGGCCCTCGGACCGGGCGCGCAGCGATCCTCGAGCCACCTGGATGCGAAGGGGAGTCCCCGCGGGGGCCTCCGCCGGATCACGCAGGATCCGGCCGTCTACCGTAACGACTGCATAGCCGCGCGCCAGCGAGCGGAGCGGGCTGCGCGCCTCGGTGCCTGCCGCGCGTGCGGCGAGGCCCAGCTCGAGCCGCTCCACCCGGTCACGTATGGACCGATGGAGCTCCCGGGCCACGTCGGCGAACGCTTCGGTCTCCCCCCGAACGCGGGCGTTCATGGCGCGGGCGAGGGCAGTGCGTACCGTCTCGAGGCGCTCGCGCATGCGGCGGTGGTGCTCGCGGGGCGCGTGAGCGTGCACCGTCCGCTCGGCCGCGCGCAAGCGCTCCTTCAGGCCCGCGTGACGCCTTCGCATGCGACGGGAAAGCGCGTCCGCCCGCTCGTCGAGCCCCTCAGCCGACTCGGCGAGTGAGCGCTGGAGAATCGCCGTGAGCGCGGCCGGATAGGCGTTCAGGCGGGCAAGGAGCTCCGTCCCATCCGGGGAAGCATACTCCGCGCCCGCCGTGGGGGTGGCGGCGCGGACGTCGGCCACATAGTCCGCCACCGTGTAGTCGGTCTCGTGCCCGACCGCGGAGATGGTCGGGAAGGGGCAGGCGGCGA
Organism: Longimicrobiaceae bacterium; assembly: GCA_036375715.1. Lineage (NCBI taxonomy): Bacteria > Pseudomonadati > Gemmatimonadota > Longimicrobiia > Longimicrobiales > Longimicrobiaceae > Longimicrobiaceae bacterium. Next base: position 56,967 of record DASVBS010000005.1, read on the forward strand.
TGGCCCGGGCTACCGGCTCGGTATTGAATGCCCAGAGCGATTCGCGGCTCCCGCCCCCGCGTGCGATGATCACCAGGTCCACCGGGGTCTGTCCCGGGTCGGTGCCGAAGCGGCGGATGGCCCGGGCGATTTCGGGTGCGGCCTCGACCCCCTCCACCGCGCTGGGGCTGACCACCAGGCGGATCCACCAGGCGCGGCGGCGCATCGTCCTCCACATGTCCTGCAGCGCCGCGCTGCCGGCGCTGGTCACCAGTCCGATACGCTCCGGGAAGCGCGGTAGCGGCCGCTTGCGCGACTCGTCCAGCAACCCTTCTTCGCGGAGTTGCTGGATCAGCCGGTCGCGGGCGAGGTTCCACAACCCTTCGCCGCCCGTGACCTCGACCTCCTCCACCTCCATGCGGAACTGGCCGCGCCGCACGTAGATCCCCAGCCGGCCCTTGACGTCCACTTCCATGCCGTCGCTCGGCAGCGTCGGCAGCATGCGAGCGCGGTCCGCCCACAGCACGCAGGAGAGCTCCGCTCTCTCGTCCTTCAGGCAGAAGAAGCAGTGCCCGCTGCGCACCTTCTTCCAACCCGACACCTCGCCGCGCACCCAGATCGGCATCGACGCGCGCTCCCGCAGTACCGCATCGGCGCGCGCCACCACCGTCGAGACGCTGTAGGAGCGGCGCGGGGGCGGCAGGGAATCAGGGGGTTGAGGTTGGGAAGCCAGAAGCCAGAAGCCAGGAGCCAGAATGAAGAAGCTAGAAGCTAGAATGTGCACCACAGGAAGAAGCTATATGCCCTGTGCCGAACTTCACAAGCCGGCGAGCCGCTCGCGGTAGGGACAAGGTGACAAGGTGATCAGCCTGTCGCCTTCTAGCTTCTGGCTTCTGGCTCCTGGCTTCCATTCCCAGCCTCCCAACTCGTGACTCCTGACTCCTAGCTCCTGACTCCTACCTTCAAGCCCCCACCCCTACCTCCTGGCTTCTTGCCTCCGACTCACTACCTTATTTCCGACCCTGTTCCACATCCTTCCCTCCAAGGCTTTGAGCTATGAAACGACCGCACCGCTTGCTACCCGTCCGCTTGCTGCCCTTGCTCCTTGCCGCTGTCGTGGGCGCCTGCTCGTCCGCGGAGGACGCCACGGTGGGGGACAACGCCGACACCACGGCGACCGCCGATACCGGCGCCGCGGCCCGGGGGATCGCCCTCAGCGGCGATTTCGAGGGGCCACTCGGCCTGCAGCTCTGGAGCGTGCGGGAGCAGCTCGCAGAGGACATTCCCGGTACACTGCAGTGGGTCGCCCAGCAGGGCTTCCGCGAGGTGGAGCTGGCGGGCACGCAGGGACTCACGGCCGAACAGTTCCGCCAGGAGCTCGATCGTGCCGGTCTTCGCGCCAGCGCCATGCACGTCCCCTACGAGCGGCTGCGTGACAGTATGGAGGTCGTCTTCGCCGAGGCGGAGGCTCTCGGCGCGCCCGACATTGGAGTCGCCTGGATTCCGCACGAGGGGAGCTTCACCCCTGAGCTGGCGCGTCAGACCGCGCAGGACTTCAATCGCTGGGGAGCCGCAGCCAGGGAGCGGGGACTTCGCTTCTACTACCACAACCACGGGTACGAATTCGAGCCGGCCCCCGACGGCACGATCCCCTTCGACATCCTGATGTCGGAGACCGACCCGGAGAGCGTGTTCTATGAGATGGACGTGTTCTGGACGGTGCACCCGGGCATCGACCCGGTGGCGCTGCTACAGCGCTATCCGGGTCGATGGAAGCTTATGCACATCAAGGATATGGCCCAGGGAACCGAGACCGGCGTCTTCACCGGAAGCGCACCGGCCGAGGCTCAGGTCGCCGTCGGCACGGGACAGATCGAGTACACCTCGGTCCTGGCCGCGGCGGAGGAGGTCGGGGTCGAGAAGTTCTACATCGAGGACGAGACCACTGACCCGATCAATAACATCCCCAGGTCGATCGAGTACCTCGAGCGGATCACCTACTGAGGGTCGAGGGGCTCTCCAGCCGGCGCTGGAAATCCTGGGCCTCGGCCAGGCCCTGCACGGTGTGCTGCACGTGCTGCAGCTCGGCTTCCACCAGGGCAATCTGACGGCTCAGCAGCTCGATCTGTTCGCTGAGGGTGGGATCGGAGCGTAGACGCGCCCAGGCCTCCAGCGTCGGCCGGAGGGCGAACCGGGCGGTCAGCCCGAGTACCGGTACGAGTATGATGATTCCGCCCAGCAGCACCGCGAGGACAGCGGTCAGGCCGAAGAAGATCTCGACGTTCATGATTGGATAGCGCCAGGGTGCACCGAAGAAGTGTGAGGCCCCTACGTCCGGCCGCGGTGGAGGGTTTCGCCGCGGCCGCTTTCTTTGCTGCAGCTCCTTTCTTTGGTCTCAGGTCAGGCGTCCCAGGTGAAGTTCGGTATCGTATTCGATGGTCACCCGACCGTCCTGCGCGTGGCGGTCGAAGATCTCGTCCAGTGCGCTCAACATGGGGGCCCGATCGGGGTGTCCTTCCGGCGGGGTGTAAGAGGAGGAGAGTAACCGGCCGCGCAGCCCCTCGCGGTCCAGTTGCTGGCCATGAGAGATGGTGCGCGTCATCACCTCTCCGCCGAAGAAGTCCCTCACCTGCTCCGCGTGCGGATAACGACTCGCTACCGCCGCGTAGTCGGTTCCGTAGCGACGCAGCAGCGCCTCGTACTCCAGCAGGAAGGCCGTCGAGGCGAGGCGCCGCGAGTTCCACACGAGAGCGATCCAGCCACCGGGCTTGAGGATCCGCTCGAACTCCCGTCTGGTGGCCACCGGATCGAACCAGTGGAACGCCTGCGCGGCGGTGACGAAATCGACGCTGTGGTAGGGCAATCCGGTGGCTTCGGCGCTCCCCTTCACCGCGCGAAAGCGGGGGTTCTCGCCCAGCAAGGTCTCAGCCGCGGCGCGCATCGCGTCGTTCGGCTCCACGCCGATGACATTCGCGCCGGAGCGCAGCAGGAGCTCGGCGAAGATCCCCGTCCCCGCGCCGATATCGGCGGCGACCACCCCGGGCCCGAGGCCCACCCCCCTGAGGTCATCCAGTATCTCCTCGGGGTAGTCCGGGCGATACCGCATATAATCGCCCACGCGATCGGTGAAGCGCTGACTAGGATCACCGAGATTGAAGAGCTGTTTCATGGGACTGCCTCGCGCTCGGCCGATGGGAATACAACACTACCGCCCACCTCGGCCGGGTGGGAGGAGGGGAGGACCCCGTCAGAGGAAGCCGTGGTCGCGCGCGAGCTCTCGCGACACGCCGATGCGGATCAAGGAGGGCACTTCGTTGCGCCGGGCCACCGCGCGGGTGGAGAGCATGAACCGGTCATCACGGCCGTACACCTTGATATACAGCTCGGGTAGCGAGCCGCCGAGCCGGTCATCCACATCCACGAACTCGTGTGCGCGAAAGCGGAAGGTGGCCTCGCCGTACTCGTTGGTGATCTCCATGCCGAGGAAGTCGTCGCGGGAGACCCGGTCGCGATCGTACAGGTATACGATCGCGCAGGGTAGCCATTCGGACGGCGAACCGTCGATATAAAGCTTTACCGTAGTCGTATATTCAACTGACATGACAACGTCACGGGTTGCACAGGCTTGGTGACGCCGCCGGGTCGCGACCGCCGGCGTCACCGGGAAATTGCCAGAGGAGTTGCATCCCGCCCAGCGAAGCTCGGGCTGTGTGCCGCATGGTTGCCGCGACGCCTCTCTGGAGCGGCTCCCCCTAACTCGTTGTGACCGAACGTCGTCGATCTGTACGGCGCGCTGCCCGGAATGCCGACGCGCCACAGGGCTCGCGGCTTGCCCTCTCCGCTCCCGTCCGGAAGGTACGACGAGCGAGAACAAGGAGCCCATCATGCGTTACCGTTCCCTCCGCACCCACACCTTCACCCTTATGGCCCTGGTGGGTCTCCTCCTCTTCCACAGAGACGCCGCAGCGGCGCAGCAACTTCGTCCCGACCTGGCCCTCGACGGACGCTGGATCACCCTCGAGCGGGTGGAGCTCGGTGCGTTGGAGCTCGACACCACCCACGTCCTCCCCATGGGACCCCACACCTACCAGGTACGCACGCGCTGGCAGTTCGACGAGGTGCAGACGTCGCCTGAGGGGTATCGCTACCGCTCCAGCGTCGCCGTCCGAGGGATCGATTGCCAGCGCCGGATGATGGCGATCATCGCCTTTGCCGACCACGACGGGGGCCGCATCGTACGAGTCGAGGCCCAGCCCGTATACGCCGCGCGCTGGGACCGTGTAAATCCGAGGTCAATCGTGGATCGCATTGCCACCGTCGTTTGCAATCGAGCGGAACGTCGCGCCGTGACCGCCAGCCTCGACGGCTGAGCGCTTCACCCGACGACCGCAGGAAATCGGCCGCTGAGCAGGTGCTCGGCGGCCGATTCGTTACGATCCTGAAGGCCGACTCCGCCCCGCGCCCGGACTGCCTGGGGTGATGGTCCGCGCCTGGGCCTGCGCCCGCAGCGCGAGCTCGGTGGCCAGGAAACAGTGCGCCTGCGTCATCGCCGTCTCGGTTCGGTTGAGAACGTCGTCCACCAATTGCCGCCCGTAGGGGAGGTCGACGGTCGCGCAGTCTTCGTATTTCACCCCTTCGCGATCTACCAGAAAGAGATGGTTCCCTCCCTCGCGCCCGGCGATATCGACGTTCTTGCGAACCTCGATGTATCCCTCGCTGCCAAGGACTGTCAGCCGACCGTCGCCCCAGGTCGGTAGCCCGTCGGGAGTGAACCAGTCTACGCGAACATAGCCGGAGCCGCGATCACCGCGCACCATCACATCTCCGAAATCCTCTATTCCCGGGTACTGCGGATGGTGAAGGTTGCCGACCTGCGCCGCCAGGATCTCGCCCGAGGTGGAACCGGTGAAGAAGAGGAACTGGTCGAGCTGGTGCGACCCGATGTCGCAGATGATGCCGCCGTACGCCTCCCGGTCGAAGAACCACTCCGGACGCGTCTCAGGGTTCATCCGATGGGGGCCCAGCCCGATGGTCTGAATCACGTCGCCGATCGCCCCGGCCGCGACCAGCTCACCGGCGCGGACCGTCGCCCGGTTTTCGAAGCGCTCGCTGTACATGATCGAGTAGATGCGCCCCGTCTCGGCCTGGACGCGGCGTACCTCGGCGAGCTGTTCCAGGGTGGTGATCCCGGGCTTGTCGCTCATGTAATCCTTCCCTGCGCGCATCACGCGGATGCCGAGCGGTGCCCGCTGGTTCGGGATCGTGGCGGATACGACGAGCTGGATCGACGGATCCTCCAGGATCTCCTCCGCGCTCGACGCCCGCTTTGCATCCGGGTAGCGGCGTGCGAACTGGGCGCCGAGGTCCGGTTCGGCGGAGAAGAAGGAGACCAGCTCCCCACCGCCACGTTTCACCGCCTCCACCTGCCCGTAGATGTGGCCGTGGTTCATCCCGATCGCCGCGAAGCGGATACGCGCCTGGCGGCTGCGGGAGCGGCTGGTGAGGATCGCCGGAGCTGCGGCCGCGACGCCCGGCAGCGCGGCTGCCGCCGCGGCACCGGTGGCGAGGCGAACCGAGGTGGTCAGAAGCTCGCGTCGGGTGATCTTCTTCATGCGTGGGGTAGGAATGGTCGGGGTGGCCGCATCGGCTACCCGGGTGAATCAGTCGTCCCGCAGGGCAATGGGGAGGAGTGTCTCCCAGCGTTCCCTTCGGTCGGCACCGCTGGGTGATGGTGACCCGGTCTCCCGGAGGTGGGTGGAGTAGCCGAGCTGCTCCGCTCCCAGCTCGCTGAGAAGCGACTCCAGCAGCTGCAGGGTCTCCGGGTCATCAGTGACGTGGGCGAGCAGCTGGAGCCGCGGGATGGCGAAGGACCGGGTGCCCGACTCCCGGACCACGCGGGCGTACTCCAGAAGCTCCGAACGCGCCTCCTCGTAGCGCTCGAGACCGATGAGCAGGAAGAGGAGAGTATAGCGGGTGCGAACCACGTCGGGGGAGAGGCGGATCAGCTTGCGGCAGATCCGCATTGCTTCCTCGAAGGAGCGGGCGTCCAGGAAAGCATCGATGGCCCAGCCGTAGCTAACCTTGGCCTGCTCGATCCGGCTGTCGTAGACGCATTCGTCTCCGGCCAATTCGAACGCCCTCGCTCGCTCGAGCGGGGGAGACGTCTGACGCTCGCTCACCGACATGTGTGATGACTTCCCACGGTCTCCCCCACCCCTGCGATCACGCGCTCGGCAGGGGCAGAGACGGATACGGCGCGGAGCTCCCGTTGGAGGCCACCGCTACCGAGTAGAGCTCGCTGACCACCGGGGTCGCGAAGAACGGGGTGAGCTTCGCTACCTGTTCCCTAAGGTAGCCGCTCGTTTCGCTGGCGGCGAGGTCCGCCTCGGAGGCCCACTGGGTGATCGAGATGGCGCGCTCGGTGATCGGGTCGATCAGCAGCATGGCCCGCCGGAAGCCCGGCTGCCGCCGCGCCGCCGGCAGAATCGATTCGCGGTAGATCCGTGTCGCCTCCTCCGCCGTGCCAGGTTTGAGCTGTACGGTGATCACACGTGCATGCATCGCGCACCTCCGGAGCGAGGGGTGAAGGTCGACGATCGGATGAGAAACCACGCAGGTCACAGGGGACACGGAGGGCACGGAGGATCTTCCCCCTCAACTCACTGATTCAATCGAGGTTGAAGGATGGGCCTGGAAGTGGCTCGCCGATCCTCCGTGCCCTCAGTGCGGACCTCGGTGCCCTCGGTGGCTTCCAAGCGAATACATGTTAAGACAAAACACGCTCAAACGCGCAAGGGCACGGAATAGATATTCGCTTGATTGAAGGCATTAGTAAGCACCGCATGGCTCGGGCCCATTCGGCGGATATGACCATGCTGGCCCGATGAAAGTGGGCTTTCCGGTCAGGCAAGGCTCTTGCGCTAGGGGCAGCACGATCCGTCACTCACCCGTCGCAAGGAGCGCAGCCCATGCCGAACATGACCGAGCCCAAGGACCTTCTCGTACACGAGCTGGGAGATCTGCTGTACGCCGAGCGTCGCTTTCTGACCGCGACCAAGGGCCTCGTTCGCGAGGCGAATGATCCCCAGCTCAAGCAGCGGCTGGAGAAGCACGTGCAAGAGACTGAAACCCAGATCGAGCGGCTCAACCAGGCCTTCTCCTCGATCGGCGAGAAGGCCAAGGCCGAAAAGTGCGAAGCAGCCATCGGCCTGCGGGAGGAGCACGACTCCTTCAAGTCGGAAGAGAAGCCCTCGAAGGAGCTACTCGAAGCGTTCGACCTGGGATCGGGCCTCCGCGTCGAGCACTACGAGATCGCCGCGTATCGCTCGGCCATTGCGGTCGCGAACGCGCTCGGTGAGCAGGAGTGCGCCGAGATCCTGCGCGAGAGCCTGCGCGAGGAAGAGGAGATGGCCGACTTCCTCGAGCAGGCCGCCCCCGCCGCGTTGGAGAAGCTGCTGGTTGCTAAGGTATAGGCGTCGGCTGACGGAGAAGGAGGGCCGGGCTCCCGGCCACCCTTCTCCGTACCCTTCTCGCCTTCCGCGCTCACAAAGGCGTGCCTTCGATATAGGCGTGAAGGTAGCGGTTTTCCACCTCCACGCTCTGACGCAACGCGTTCACCACGTCGCCGATGGAGATGATGCCGCATAGCGCTCCCTGATCGACGATCGGGAGGTGGCGGATCCGCTTCTCGGTCATGATGTCCATCACCTCCTCGATCTCCGCGTCCGGCGACGCGGTGATGAGCTCCACCGTCATCAGGTCCCGTACTCTCGAGGTCGCCAGGCGTTGGATGTCCTCTGCTCCCCAGCGTAGCAGATCGCGCTCGGTGATGATCCCCCGCAGCCGCCCGTCTACCACGACCAGGGCGCCGATCCCGTTGTTGACCAGGACCCGCATCGCCTCCTGAATGGGGACGTCGGGGGTGATCGTGACGACGAGAGATCCTTTCACGCGCAGCAGGTCGCGGATCTTCATGGGCGCCTCCGGGAATGGTGGGAGATTTCGTGCCCGGCAAGAGAGGGACCAGCGAGGCGGTCCGGCTCAGTCGTTCCCCTCCGCCCCCTGGGCGCGCCGCGTCAGGCGCGCCTCGCCCAGCCTCACGATCACGAAGGCCAGCAGCGCCACCACAAAGAAGACCAGCAGGACCCACGCGATCCCCTGTAGCGTGCCGATCACGGTGCGATAGATCTCGAGAATCCAGCGCTCGGACGTGAGCGAGAGGATCTCTCCCTGCTCGGGCCCGTAAGGGGGAGTGATGTAGCGCTCCAGCTGAAAGATACGCACACCGCTCGAGATCCCGACCACCAGGACGGCGAAGCGGAGGTACATCGTCCAGGCGTAGGAGATCTCGCGATCGACGATCTGCCCTAGAATTCGCTCGATAGGGTTGGCGAACCACTTCGCGACCACGAGCGCCACCGCGGTGGCGATGAGGAAGGTGACGATTAGCAGGGTGATGAACATGGCGTTTTCTGTCGAAGGTCGTCTGCAGCCCGTACTCGTGCCGACAGCGCTTTCCTGCACCGCCCACTCGCTTCACCACCCCAACCCCAGCCCCAGCCGGGTCCAGAAGACGAGCACGCCACAATCTCCGCCGCCGATCGGCCCCACCGGGCGGAACTGCGCCGGTGCGGTGGCCCCGCTTTGATACGCCTCGACGGCCCGAATGGCGTTGGCGTTCACCAGCGATTCGAGGAACACCCCGTCCTCGTCACTCCTCTCGTGCAGACGCGAGGTCTGGGTTCCCCGGTAGGCGAGTCGCCCGTCGACGTAGACGGTCGGCTCACAATAACGATTACGTCCGGTCATCAGCACACGACTCCCCCCCATTCCGGGTATGATCTGGAACCCGGGAATGTCGGTCAGCAGATCGGCGGGGGTGTTCGGGTGCCGACGCTCCACCTCGTACGGTCCCAGGAAGGTTCCCGCGATAGCGTCGCGGCGGGTGAAGAATCCGCTCGGGTCGAGGGGCGGTCCCCGCGTCGTCACCGTGACGGCCTCGAGTGTTGTCGGCCGGAGCGGCATCCGGACGGCAAAATCGAGCGTATCGCTCCCGGTCAGCGGGAGCTCCCTGGAGGCGGTGGTCGCGTAGCCAGCCCGCTCCACTCGCAGGACAAACCTGCCGGGGCTCGTTCGCAGGGCGAACCACCCCTCCTCGTTCGTGAGGACGGATCCGCGGACCGTACGATCGGGGTTGAGGACCAGCACGGTGGCAGAGGCGATGCCCTCTCCCGTCACCATGTCCATCACTCTACCGTGCAGGTACTGTGCTTCGGCGGAGGCTGCTGCGCAGAGGAGGGCCGCGATGGGCGTCAGAAGGGTGGGTGCCGCGCGCATAGCTCGCTCGGGAATGCGGGAAGCGGGAGCGAACGGGAAGGCGGAGAACATCTACCTCCAAGCTAAGATTCGCGCGGCTGGGGATCAATCCACGCGTGGGGGGCCAGTCCTTTCAAGGAACGATCGCGGAGAGGGTGAGCCCGAAACCGCCGGGGACGGACGTCACAGTGGCTGAAATCGGCATCCGGTAGTGCTGCCACTGGTCCTGTGCGAACATCATGCCGAGGATGGCTCCTATCCCGGCGCCAGCCGCGGTACCGACCACGCCGCTCACCACCACCGCCTCGGCAAAGCGCTCCGGTGCGCGCGAGGTCGCGATCAGCGGCCCGGAAACCAGACCTCCTGCGCCGCCGACGAACGCCCCGAAGCGAGCCATGCGCCAGGAGGAGCGGCCCCGATCGACGCCCTCGTTGCGGGACAGGGCGTGGATGCTGGCGATCGGGAAGGAGACGAGCGCCCCTGTCCGCCGTTCGCGCACCTCCAGCGTCGAGCCCTCGTAGAGGACGACCGTGCCCCGAACGCGGCCGCTGCGCACGGAGGGCGCGAACACGCGAACGTCGTCCCCGGTCCGTAAGGTGTCCACCCCGACCTGCGCTCCGGCCGTAGCGGGGAGGAGCGATAGCAGGAGCGCCAGGAGGGCGATTACTCGGGCCACGACGGAGGGCAGGCCGTCTGATGCGCGGCGGGAGCCCTTTCGGTTGGCCGATGGTCCGGTTGCGTTGCAGTGCATCAAGGCGCCCCCGGACCAGAGCCTCCGTGCCGTTCTCCGGCATCGGCCGGGGCGGTGGACAGGGCGCCCGCCCACTCGCGCAGGATCGGCCCGAGCACCTCCCAGACGTTGTCAGCCACCACGCGCGCGCCTTCCTCGTTCGGGTGAATGCCGTCGGCCTGGTTCATCTCGGGGACCCCGCCCACCCCTCGCAGAAGGAACGGGATGAGGGCGAGGTCGTTCTCTTCGGCCAGCTCCACATACATCTCCCGGAAGCGATCGGTGTACTCCCTCCCCAGATTCGGAGGCGCGAGCATTCCCGCCAGGACGATCTCCGCCTCCGGCCGTTCAGCGCGCACCCGATCCACGATCGCCTGGATGTTCGCCCGGGTGGAGTCGAGGTCCATACCGCGCAGCATGTCGTTGGCGCCGGTCTCCAGCACGAGGATCTCGAAATCCTGCCGCATCAGCCAATCGAGGCGCCGCAGGGCTCCCGCCGATGTTTCGCCGCTCACACCGGCGTTGACGATCCGGAAGGGCAGACCAACGGAGTCGACCCGCTCCTGGAGGAGGGCCGGATAGGCGTCTTCCGGCTGCAGCCCCAACCCGGCGGTGAGGCTGGTGCCGAGAACGAGGACTGTGCTGCGCTCGTCCGTCGCGACGGCTGCCGCCGAGGCGGCGCCGCCGGCGGCGCTGTCGGAACCGGCCGCGGAGGTGCTGTTGCGCCCGTCTCCCCCGCAGCCGATCATCACCGCCAGTGCGAGAATTGCCAGAAGCTGGCGCCCGATCGATTCCATCATGCTGATCGCCGAAGACCTGGAAAAGAGCTATCGCAGCGAAGGTCGCTCGCTCACCGTCCTGCGGGGAGTCAACCTGCGTGTGCACGAAGGAGACTTCGTCGCCGTGCTTGGCCCCTCCGGTAGCGGCAAGACCACGCTGCTCGGCCTGCTGGCGGGGCTGGACGCGCCCACGCGCGGCAGGGTGGTGCTGGCCGGAACGGACCTCGGCACGCTCACCGAGGACGAGCGCGCGCGTTTCCGCCGCCACAACGTCGGCTTCGTGTTCCAGTCGTTCCAGCTGATCCCGTCGCTCACGGCGCGCGAAAACGTCCAGGTGCCGCTCGAGCTGCGAGGGGAGGACGGAGCGCGCGAGCGGGCGGCGGAGCTCCTGGCCCGGGTCGGACTGGCCGATCGTCTGGACCACTATCCCGCCCAGCTCTCCGGGGGCGAGCAGCAGCGCGTGGCGCTCGCGCGGGCTTTCGTCCACGAGCCCCGTATTCTGTTCGCGGACGAGCCCACCGGCAACCTGGACGCCGCCACCGGTGGAGCGATCATCTCTCTGCTGGAGACGATGAACCGGGAAGCGGGAACGACGCTCGTCCTGGTAACACACGACCTGGATCTGGCGGCACGGGCGCGGAGAACGATCCGCCTGGCCGACGGCGTGGTAGTGGCCGACACGGTCGCGGGATGAGGCTCTCGCACGTCTTCGCCCTCGCCTGGCGTGAGAGCCGCTTCGCCCGGCGGCGCCTCCTGCTCTTTCTCTCGGCAATCTCGCTCGGCGTGGCCGCCCTGGTGGCCGTGCAGGGCTTCTCGCGCAGCCTGGAGCGCGGGGTCCGGAACGAGTCCAAGGCGCTGCTCGGGGCCGACGCGGAGCTGGCGTCGCGGCAACCGTTCGGACCCCGCACCCGGGCGCTGCTCGATTCTCTGGAGGCCGCGGATGTGCCGGTCGCGGAGGTCACCTCCTTCGCCTCGATGGCGCTCCTCCCCCGGACTGGAGGGACCCGGCTCGCGCAGGTGCGGGCCGCCGAGCCGGGCTACCCCTTCTACGGGGTGATCGAGACCAACCCGCCGGGGCGCTGGGGCGAGTTGCACGACGGGCGACGCGCGCTTGCCGATCCAGCTCTGATTGCCGCCCTGGGGGCGCGCGAGGGTGACTCCATCAGCGTGGGCTCCACGCGTTTCGAGCTGATCGGAGCTCTCGCGCGCGTTCCAGGCGATGTGGAGATCGCCTCCTCCTTCGCTCCCCGCCTCTACATCCCCGCGCAGTATCTCGACGAAACGGGGCTCATCGACTTCGGCAGCCGGATCGACTACGCAGCCTACATCCGCCTCGATCAGTCCGAGGTGGTCGAGGCCATGCTGGAGGGACACCGGGAGGAGTTTCGGGCCGAGCGCGTACGGAGCGAGACCGCCGCCGAGCAGCAGCGCGACGTCTCCCGGGCGCTGAGCCGTCTCTCTTCCTACCTCGGATTGGTAGGCATCTTCGCCCTCCTCCTGGGTGGCATCGGGGTGGCGAGCGCGATGGGCGCATACATCGCGGAGAAGGTGGACACGGTGGCCGTGCTGCGCTGTCTGGGGGCGACGGCGGGCCAGGTTCTGGCGATCTACGTGGCCCAGGCGGCGGTGATGGGCCTGGCCGGCGCGGCCATCGGAGCCGCGGTCGGCGGTGGAATCCAGTGGGTTCTGCCGCGTCTCGCTGCCGAGCTGCTCCCGGTGCAGGCAGCCGTGTCCGTAGACGGCAGGTCGATCGCGGTCGGGGTGGGGATCGGGCTGTGGACAGCCGTTCTCTTCGCCCTCCTCCCGCTCCTGCGGGTGCGAGGCGTCTCTCCTCTCGGGGCACTTCGGAGGCGAGTCGATCCGATCCCGCCGGCGCCCCGCGATCTGGCGCGGTGGAGCCTCTGGGGAGCGCTCGCGGGCAGCGTGCTCCTGCTCATTTCCTGGCAGGTGGCCAGCTTTCGCGCGGGGGCGGGCCTGGCGGCGGGGGTCGCCGGCACCCTGCTCCTGCTGACGGCGCTCGCCGGGGCCATCATCCGCGCCGTCCGCCGCGCACCGCGGCAGGCGCTCGCCTACCCGCAGCGGCAGGGTCTCGCCAACCTGTACCGACCGGGTAACCAGACTCGCACCGTCACCGTGGCCCTGGGCTTCGGTGTCTTCCTGCTCGCGACCCTGGTGCTGATCCAACACAGCCTGCTGCTGCCGCTGCGCACGGATGCCTCTGCCGATCGCTCCAACCTGCTCTTCTGGGACGTGCAGGACGATCAACGCCCCGCGTTGGAGGCGCTGCTGACCGAGCGGGGTCTGCCGGTCACGCGTAGGGCCCCGATCATCCCCATGCGCATCGCCGCGATCCGGGGAGAGGAGGTGGAGGAGCTTCAGCGCGACGAGGACGAAACCGCTGAGGAGGGAGGGGTGGCCGAGGAGGGCGAAGCGGTGGCCGATGGGGAGGAGGGAAGAAGGCCGCGGCGCTGGGCGCTGCGCCGGGAGTATCGCTCCACCTACCGCGAGGAGGTCGGCCCCGCGGAGGCGATGGCCTCAGGGCGATGGTGGGAGGGGGAAGGGGCGGCCGACGGTGACGGCGTGTACCCGGTGTCCCTGGAAGTGGAGATCGCCGGCGACCTGGGGGTGGACATCGGCGATCGCATCGACTGGGACGTGCAGGGGGTCAGGATTCCCACGCGCGTCGCCTCCCTGCGCGAGGTAGACTGGGCGCGCTTCGAGCCGAACTTCTTCGCCGTGTTCCCGCCCGCCGCCTTGCGCGGGGCTCCGCAGACGTGGGTGGTCCTCAGCCGGGCGGAGAGCGCCGAGGAGCGCGCCGCGATACAGCGCGACGTGGTCGTGCAATTTCCCAACGTGGCCGCGCTCGATCTCACTGAGATCCAGGCCGCGCTGGACGAGGTGCTCGGGCAGGTGGCGGCGGTGATCCGCTTCCTGGCGGCGTTCTCCATCGCCACCGGGTTCGTGGTCCTGCTGGGCGCGATCTCCACGACCCGGCTACAAAGGATCCGGGAGAGCGTCCTGCTGAAGACGATTGGAGCCACCCGCGGCCAGATCGGCGCGATCCTGTTCACGGAATATCTGCTGCTGGGCCTGCTGTCTGCGGTCACCGGAATCCTGCTCGCGATCGCCGCCGCCTGGGGTGTGTGCCGCTGGTTCCTGGACGCCGAGTTCGAGCCGGTCTTCACCCCGCTCCTGGTTCTGGCGGTCGGGGTGACGGGCCTGGCGGTGCTGGTCGGCCTCTGGGCAAGCCGGGAGGTCTTCGCGCGGACGCCGCTGGAGGCGATCCGCGAGGAATGAGATGCCAAGAGGGGGCGCCTCGCTGGAGGCGTCCCCTCTTGGTGGGACAGAATGGTCCGCCAGCGTAACTATTGTCGCGGCTCGATCTTCCAGAGCTCGCCGTTGTCCTCGTCGGTCACCAGGTAGAGCAGCCCGTCGGGACCCTGCCGGACGTCGCGGACCCGCTGCCCGCGGTCGGCGAGCAGATGCTCCTCCCCGGTCACGCGATCGCCGTCGATCGTCAGCCGAACCAGCCGCGTCTCGCGCATCGCTCCGATGAACAGGCTCCCCTGCCACTCGGGGAATGCGTCCCCGGTGTACCACTGCGCGCCCGAGGGGCCGATGACCGGATCCCAGTAGTACACGGGCTGGACGTAGTTACCGTCCTCCGGCTGCGGCACGCCGGGGAGGGGGTCGCCGTTGTACTCGATCCCGTAGGCCTGGACCGGCCAGCCGTAGTTGTTCCCCTTCTCGATCAGGTTGAGCTCGTCCCCGCCGCGCGTACCGTGCTCGACCGTCCATAGCCGACCCTGTGGATCGAACGCGGCCGCCTGGACGTTGCGGTGACCCAGCGTCCAGATCTCCGGCTGCGCATCCTCCTGCCCGACGAAGGGGTTGTCGTCCGGAGCGGAGCCGTCCGGCCGTATCCGCATCACCTTTCCGAGGTGTCCATCGAGGCGTTGCGCGTGCTCCCGCATGGGGGCATCGGACCGCTCGCCCGTGGTCACGTAGAGCATCCCGTCTGGCCCGAAGGCGAGGCGCGAGCCGAAATGGTTGCGCCCGTTGTACGCCGGCAGCGAACGGAAGATGACCTGGACGTTCTCGACGGCGTTGCGGTCCTCGGAGAGTACGCCGCGCGCAACGCTGGTGGCGTTCTTCCCTTCCTCACGCGGCTCGCTGAAGCTCCAGAAGATCGTGCGGTCGCTCTCGAAATTCGGGCTGAGCGCCACGTCCAGCAGGCCGCCCTGCCCTTCCGCAAACACGGCGGGAATCCCGCGAACCGGCTCGCCCACCTCTCCGGTCGCGGAGATGATACGCATGCGCCCCGGGCGCTCGGTCACCAGCAGATCGCCATCCGGCAGCGGCTCGACGGACCAGGGGTGCTCCAGTCCCGTCGCCAGGACCGTGACCTGGAAGTCAACGTTGGACTGAACCCCGCAGGCGCGGGTCTGGCCGGGGAAGGCGGGCGATTGGTCGGGTGCGTTCGCCTCCCTCTTCTCCAGAGGCTCGCACTGCGCAGAGGTCCCGGCAGTCGTCTGGGCGGACTCGGTCTGCGCGGTCTCACCCTCTCCGGCGCAGGCCGCCACGCCCGCGACCAGCAGGGGCAGCAAACCCCAACGGTTGATTCGCATCGGTATCTCCTGGGGGATGGGTTTTTCGTGCGCTGAGAAGTGAATACGCGCGGGACGGGGCCGCAAGTATATAGAAGAGCCCAGGAGGGCTGCGAAAATCCCTCAGCACCACGAGGCGAAACGGCGAGTCACATCGGCCGGGCTCTCGAACAGCCAGTCGGGTGCGTACCGGGGCACCGCCGCAAGGAAGGACTCGCGGTCTTCGGCATCGGTCTTCGGCCAGAGGGCGGCACCCACTGCCATGCCTGCCTCCCGACCCGCCGCCAGGTCGGAAAGCGAATCGCCGATGTAGGCCACCTTCGCGGGGGGGATCGCCAACCGCTCGGCGGCGAGGATCAGGCCCTCAGGATGCGGTTTCGGGTGCGCCACGTCGTCCTCGGTGATCACGACCTCGAAGTGGTGACCGCCCACCCACGGTTCGGTCAGCTCCCAGATACGTCTCCCCTTGCCGGTGACGATGCCCAGGGGGTACCCGGCGGAGGTGAGCGCCGTCAGCATCTCGCGGACGCCCTCGTACGGTCCCCGTCCGAGGGCGCCTAGCAGCTCCGCGTAGTGTCTGCAGAGGTCGTCGTGACAGCGGTCGGCGTGCTCCTCGCCCACCCACTCCATGAGAAAGCGCCGCTCGGCCGAGGGGGTGCGCGCGGCAATCTCCTCGAGGGTCGGTTCACGGCCAAGAACGGGTGCGACCGCCCGCCGGTACGCCTCCAGGTAGAGGCGGTAGGTGTTGACGAGCGTTCCGTCGAGGTCGAACAGCAGGGCTTCGGGCGCTTTCATCGCTTGTTCCAAACCTGGACCGCCCGCGCGCCGTACGCCGTGGGGTGGCGGGTCGGCACAAGCGGATTGTACGCTTCCTGCATCGGCGGCTGCGGTTCTGTTTTCTCTCACCCGACAAGGAATGCGAAGAGGGTTGCGGGCGGTAACACGGGTGCTCGGCGAGCTCGAGTCCGCCATCGACTGGATGAGGTATCGGCGACGAGGCTCAGGCCCGTACCGGATCGTTCCCTATCGCGGGCACGGCACCAGCGACACCCTCTTCGTTCGCGGCCGGGTACTCCAGGGCCACCCGATCCCTCCCGCCAGTGAGCATGATAGCGCCTGGCGCAACCTTGCGAACACGATTCGACGGCTGGAGACCGACGAAGTGCCCGCGGCGCGCCTTCGAGCGCGAGCCGGTGACGCCTCCCTCGAGGTCGTCGCCGACGAGGAGGGCTACTTCGAGCTTCAGCTCGACGCCCACACCTTCACGGCGGGTCGCGAAGTGTGGCGGACGGTGCAGCTGGAACTGCTCGATCCACTGGCCGAGGATCAGCCCCCGGTCGTCGCGGAGGCTCCGGTGCTGGTCCCTCCGCGAGAGTCGCAGTTCGGGGTGATCAGCGACATCGACGACACAGTCGTCAAGACGGATGTCACCAACCTGCTGCGGATGTTACGGTTGGTGTTTCTCACCAACGCCCGCACGCGGCTTCCCTTCGAGGGAGTAGCCGCCTTTTACCGCGCCCTGCACCGGGGCGACGCCGGCGACGTCACCAACCCGATCTTCTACGTCTCCAGCAGCCCGTGGAATCTCTATGACCTCCTGCACGAGGTCTTCGAGGTCCACGGGATTCCGGCGGGCCCCCTATTTCTCAAGGATTACGGCATCGCCAAGGAAGTGCTGCTCTCGCTGGGCCACCGCGAGCACAAACTGCGCTCCATCGAGCACATCCTCGAGACGCACGCAACCCTGCCCTTCGTGCTGGTGGGCGACAGCGGGCAGAAGGACCCCGAAATCTACCGCGAGGTGGCCGAGCGCTACCCCGGCCGCATCCTGGCTATCTACATCCGAGAGGTGGCTGTGTCCGAGGAGCGGGCCGCCGAACTGGAGGCGCTCAAGGCCGAGCTGGCCGGGATGGGCGTCGAGATGATCCTGGCTGCAGATACCGTGACCGCGGCGCGCCATGCGGTGTCGATCGACCTCATCGACGAAGCCTCGCTATCCGAGATCATCGGGGAAAAGCGCCGCGAACAGCAGCGGCCGGGACCCATCGAGAGCGCAGTCAAGAAGTAGTGGTGCCTTTGCTTGACCCTGATTCCGGGGGGGCCTAGGTTGCGATTTACACCCCCCAAAGCTCGTTCCTGCCGTATCTCCAGCTCCGGAGGGAAGCATGCCAGCCGCATCGCTCTACACGACAGATCGGATTCGCAACGTGGTTGTAGTTGGCCATGGCGGCGCGGGAAAGACGACCCTCATCGACGCTTGCTGTCACGCCTCGGGGACGTCTCGCCGCCATGGCTCCACCGATGACGGCACGGCGTTGACCATGTTCACCCCGGAGGAGATCGCCCACGGCATCTCCATGAACACCACCCTGGCATTCGCCGAGTGGCAGGACGCCAAGATCAACTTCATCGACACGCCCGGGTACCTCGATTTCAACGGCGAGACGCGCGCCGGGGTGCGTGTTGCCGACGGTGCGGTGCTGGTGATCTCCGGGCCGGCGGGGGTCGAGGTGGGCACCGAGCGCGCGTGGGACCTGCTGAGGAATCGGCACCTGCCAACGATCCTCTTCGTCTCGATGATGGATCGCCAGAACGCCGACTTCGAGAACGTCTTCCGCGACGTGAAGGAGCATCTAACCGACAAGGTGATCCCGGTCGAGGTCCCCATCGGTAGCGGCGACGGCTTCCGCGGCATCATCAACCTCTTCACCGAGAAAGCCCAGATCTACCTGGAGGATGCGGACGGCGGGCGCTTCGAGGAGCAGGAGATCCCGGACGAATACCGCGAGATCGAGCAGAAGTACTACCAGGAGCTGATCGAGACGATCGCGGCGACGGACGACGAGCTGCTGGAACATTACCTCGAGGGGGATACGATCACCCGTGACGAAGCCGCGCACGCGCTGAAGCAGGCGATGCTGGAGGGCGAGCTCTTCCCTCTCTTCTGCGGGGCGCCCAATCGCGAATGGGGGGTGCGCACGCTGATGACCGAGATCGTGGAGTTGATGCCCTCGCCGCAGGAGCGCCCGGCCGAGGTCGCGGAGGGGCGTGGTGGGAGCGTGGTGGAGCTGAGGAGCCTCAACAGCGACCCGCTCTGCGCTCTGGTCTTCAAGACCACCAGCGAGCCGCACGTGGGCGAGCTCTCCTTCTTCCGCATCTTCGGTGGCTCGGTGAGCAGCGGAGACGAGCTGCTGAACGTCTCTACCGGTCAGACCGAGAAGCTCTCGCACCTCTCCATCGCTCTCGGCAAGGAGCGCATCGAGGTCGATCAGCTCCGGGCTGGGGACATCGGGGTCGTCGCCAAGCTGCGCAACACGCACACCAACGACACCCTGGCGTCACCGGCGCATCCGCTGAAGCTGACCGGGATCGACTTCCCCGAGCCGGACATCGCGGTGGCGATCTCGGTGGAAAACCGGGCCGACGAGGACAAGCTGTCGAATGCGCTGCACATGCTGCACGAGGAGGATCCCTGCTTCTCGGCCGAGTACGACCCCAACCTGAGGCAGACGATCGCCCGGGGTTGTGGCGAGATGCACCTCGAGGTCTCGCTGGAGCGGATGCGCCGCAAATACAATGTCGCGGTAACCATGCGCGAACCGCGGATCCCGTACCGGGAGACCATCCGTGCAACTGCCGAGGGGCATGGGCGTCATAAGAAGCAGAGCGGCGGGCGCGGACAGTTTGGAGACTGCCACATCCGGCTCAAGCCGCTCGCGCGCGGCGAGGGCTATCGCTTTACCGACGCGATCGTGGGCGGGGTGATTCCGGGCAAGTACATTCCCGCGGTCGACAAGGGGATCCAGGAGGCGGCCGAGCGCGGCATCCTGGCTGGCTTCCCGGTGGTCGACTTCGAGGCGGAGTGCTTCTTCGGCAGCTACCACACGGTGGACTCGTCGGAGATCGCCTTCAAGATCGCTGGCTCCCTCGCCTTCCAGGATGCGGCAGCCAAAGCGAACCCGGTGATTCTCGAGCCGATCATGGAGGTGGAGGTGTTCACCCCCGAGGAGTTCCTCGGCGATGTGATCGGCGACCTCAACCAGCGCCGCGGGAGAATTCTCGGGATCGAGCCCGCCGGGCGGACGCAACGAGTGAAAGCTCTCGTCCCACAGGCCGAGCTTTACAAGTACGCGACCAGCCTGCGATCGCTCACGCAGGGCCGCGCGATCCACACCCGGCGGTTCAGCTCCTACGAAGAGCTGCCGCACAGTGAGGTGCAGAAAGTGGTGGAGATGGCCCGCAAGGAACGTGAGGCGGAGGTGGCGACGGCCCGGTGACCGCCGATCTGGAAACACCATCGACGGGTCGGAGCGCGCTCCTCCTGGGCGCGACCGGCCTGGTCGGATCCCACTGCCTGGACCTCCTGCTCGCCGACGACTCCTACGAGCGGGTGCGCGTGCTCGCTCGCCGGCCAGTGCCGCGGCGGAGCCCGAAGCTCGAGACGCACAGGGTGGATTTCGAGGACCTCGGCTCCCATGCCGCATACTTCGCCGTCGACGACATCTTCTGCTGTCTGGGGACCACGATGGCGAGGGCGGGGAGTGAGGCCGCTTTCCGACGGGTCGACTACGACTACCCGCTGCAGGCGGCGGAGCTGGCGGTCGCCGAAGGGGCGGAGCAGTTCCTGATGGTCTCGGCGGTGGGAGCCGATCCGCAGTCGCGGATCTTCTACAATCGGGTGAAGGGCGAAGCGGAGGCGGCCGTGAAGCGTCTTCCCTTCCGTGCCGTCTGGGTGTTGCGGCCGTCGCTGCTCCTCGGGGAGCGAGAGGAGTTCCGTGTCGGTGAGCGCCTGGCTGCCGCTGTGGCCAGACCGCTAGCGCCCTTGATGATAGGCCGATTGCGACGCTACCGGCCGATCACTGCCCGTGATGTCGCGGTGGCCATGCTCCGTCTGGCGCACCAGGGGGGCACCGGCGGGGTAGTGGAGTCGGAGGAGATCGCGGAGCTGGCGGCGCAGGGACGTGAGGGGTGAGCCGGCGAACGCATTGACTGAAACACGATGAAGTCCCGATCGACGATCGTCTTCCTGACGATGTTGCTGGTGATGCTCCTCTTCGGATGCACCGACGCCGAAGAGGAGCGTCGCGCTCTGCAAGAGGCGCTCGCCAACCTCCCGCGCGACACGACTCCGCTCCAGACGGAAGAGGAGGAGTCGGTGGACCTGGCCGAGCCTCCCGGCCTTCCGATCGACACCACACTCTTCGGAGCCCCGGGCGACACGATCGCGCCCGACACGGGCGTGCCCGTGGTGGAGGTTGTCCCCGTGGCGGAGGATACCGCGGAGGATGTCGCAGAGGATACCACCCCGTCGGGCCTGCGTCCCGGACGCCCGCAGGACACCGAACCGTGGATCCCGCTGCGGGACTCTTCCTCTCTTTCGCAGGACTGGTCGACAGAGCCGCAGGAACGGGAGGCGGACGTCGAGGGAATCGCCCTGCTGGAGAGCGTTCGCAGTGCTCGGACCGACGACTACGACCGGGTGGTCTTCCAGTTCGAGGGCGGTCGGATTCCCGGCTATCGGGTGGAGCGCGCGGAGCCGCCGATCCGGCAATGCGGCTCTGGCCAGGTGGTACAGGTGGAAGGGAATGACTGGCTGAGGGTTCGCCTGGAACCCTCCCAGGCGCACGACGAGCGGGGTCGCCCCACTGTACGCGAGCGCTCACGCACGCTCGACCTCCCCGCCGTGCGCGAGCTCCGCCTCATCTGTGACTACGAGGGCCAGGTGGAATGGATCATCCGCCTGACGAGGCCCGCCCCATTCCGCGTCACCGAGCTCAGCGCTCCTGCGCGGCTCGTGCTGGACGTCCCGCACCAATAGATCCCTTCATCCGGAGGGTTCCGTCTCACGCCACCCCCTGGCGCGAGCCAACAAACACGCCCCCGAAGCGTCTGCGCTCCGGGGGCGTGCGGTGATACGTGATGGCTTACGCGAAGGCCTTCGCGTGCCAGCTCTCGCGCATGGGCCGCTCCCAGCGGCCAGCGCGAAGGTCGCCGGCGGTGCGGGCGGTGTTGTCGAACACGATCGTGTCGGGCCCCACCTCCCCCGCCTGTACTTTGCGACGGAACTCGGCGCGCGTGGTTGCGCGGATCTCCCCTCCTTCCCGGAACCAGACGAGTGACCCGTCCAGCAGGCTGATCCCGAGCTCGCGCTCGGCCGCCTTGAAGACACGGAAGAGGGCGTCGGTCGAGCATCCGGAGACACCGGTCGCCCGCTCGTCGGCGCCGACAACCAGGAAGCGGTCGTAGCGCCAGTCGCGGCCCCCGACTACCGGGTGGCCGTGAGCGTGCCACTCCTCCAGGAACTCGTCTACCCGCTCCAGCAGGCCGGACGATTGCTCGCGGGAGAGGGGTTCGGGTGAAGCGAAAATCCAGATCCGGGCATCGTCGGGGAGCTCGGTGAAGGGTACGGCACGGCTATTCGAGATCGTCATCGGGTACGCGTATCGGTATGCGGTCGCTCACCTGCTGCGCTGCCGCGCGCCGTCCCATCGGCGGGCGACAGAAAGCCTCGGAACCGCAGCGCGGACACCAGCGGCGCTGCAAGCGACCGGGCGTGAATCGGCTGACGAGTCGAACGAGCAAATGATCCTCCAGCAGGAGGGTCTCCTCGTCGCATTCGCCACAGCGGCGATCGGTCGGCAGCAGGAGATAAATCATCACCATCGCCAGGATCAACTTGGCGAAGACGGTGACGAACAGGAAGATGAGGTAGTAGAACAGCATCGGGGCCCTGCGCCGCTCGCGCGGATGATGAAGCGTAGGGAGGACGTGACCGGCCGGTACCGATCGGACGCTCCGCTTACCGCTCTGGCAGTGATAGCCACCACGCCCGCACCGGGTTCCACGAAACCCGTCTGCCGCGGCGACATCGCCCTGCCAGGAATATAGGTGCTGAATATCAGCCCCACGTGGGTGGACGCCTGCGGATAGCTCCCCGGACCTCGCCCGCTTTCACATCGGGCTCTGCTGGAAGGAGCCCGAGATCGTTGGCTCGTGCCATCACCCCTGCAGGACGACCTCACGGACCCTGCCGTTCGCCCGGCTGAGGCGAGCACGTCCGAGAACCAGAAGGTGCATCTGTTGGACGCACCTTCGCAACCACTCACCCCGATCCCGGTCTTGTCGACGCGAAGCCATACGATCGGAGGTGGTGGTGGAAGGTGGTGGCGACCCGATGAGAGGAAGTGCATCGGGTGATGCCATGATGACGCCCCTGGCGGCAAGATCGCTGCCACCTGGAAGAGATCCAGCGAGCGTAGGCGAACCGCCCGCCGTCAGCGGGTTAGTAGCACGCCGTCAGGCCGGCGCCTGTCGGCTTCTGTCCCGTTGCTGTCCATCTGCAGACACAGGGTTGTACCGTCCCGCTCCATGTCGATTCTGAGCCTCCAGAACCTCAGCAAGTCGTTCGGCACCCGCACCCTCTTCAACGACGTCTCGCTCTCCATAGAGGAGAAGGAGAAGGTCGGCTTCGTCGGTGTGAACGGATCGGGAAAGTCCACCCTCTTCCGCATCATTGCCGGACTGGAAAGCCCCGATCGGGGAGCGATGGCGGTGCGCCGTGGCGCGAGCATCGCCTACCTGCCCCAGGAGCCCGATTTCGCCGAGGGCGCCACGATCGGTTCGGCCGTCCGTTCGGGCCACCCGGAGATGGAAGAAGCGTTGGAGGCTTATCATCGCGTCGCGGCGGAGCTGGCCGCGGGCTCCGACGACGCCGACCGGCTGCTAGCGCGTCAGGGCGAGCTGATGGCGCGCATCGAGGCCCTCGGCGGGTGGCACTGGCAGCACCGGGTGGAGACCGTGCTCACGCACGTGGGGCTGGATCGCTGGGACCGTCCGGTGGCGGGACTCAGCGGTGGGGAGCGCAAACGAGTGGCCCTGGCCCAGGTGCTTCTCCAGCAGCCCGACATCCTGTTGCTCGACGAGCCCACCAACCACCTCGACGCGGACACCACCCTCTGGCTGGAGGAGCACCTGATCGAGTACCCCGGTTCGGTGCTGCTCATCACCCACGACCGGTACTTCCTCGACCGCGTGGTGACGCGAATGATCGAGGTCGACCGCGCCGGACTGACCCCCTTCACGGGCGGCTACACCGAGTACCTGGAGGCGAAGGCGGAGCGGCAGGCGCGGGCCACGGCGGAGGAGCAGAAGCGGGCGAAGCTGATCGAGCAGGACCTCGCCTGGGCGAAGCGCTCCCCCTCCGCGCGCACCGGGAAGCAGAAAGCCCGCCTGCAACGCCTGGACGCGGCGCGTCGGGAGCAGGTGGAGAACCGCGTGCCTGCCCGGGAAGCGGCCGAGATCCGCTTCGGCGTCCCTCCGCGGCTGGGTCGCACGGTGCTGGAGCTCCACCACCTGTCGAAATCCTTCGGCGACCGCCTGTTGATCGACGGCCTGAGCACCCGTTTTCGCGGGGGAGAGCGCATCGGGATCGTGGGGCCCAACGGAGCCGGAAAGACCACACTGCTCCGCCTCATCCTGGGTGAGCTGGAGCCCGATTCCGGGCGGGTCGAGATCGGCCTCAACACCCGCATCGCCTACTTCGACCAGAAACGCGAGGATCTGGACCCGGACGCGTCGCTGATTTCTGCGCTCACGGAGGGTGATTGGGTGGAGGTCGGTGGGCGGCGAACGCACGTGCGCAGTTACCTCGAGGGCTTTCTCTTTCCCACGGAAATCCACGAGCAGCGCGTGCGGAGCCTTTCGGGCGGGGAGCGCAATCGGCTTCTGCTCGCGCGGTTGCTGCTCCAGGAAGCGAACCTGCTCATCCTGGACGAGCCGACGAACGATCTCGACCTGGTCACGCTGCAGGTGCTCGAGTCGGCGCTGGTGGACTTTCCCGGCTGTGTGCTGGTGGTGACCCACGACCGCTACTTCCTCGACAAGCTCGCGACCGGGCTGCTGGTCTTCGAGGGAAACGGCGTGGTGCACCGCCACGAAGGTGGATACGGCCTCTACCGACGCCTACGGGAGGCGAAGCAGGCCACCGAAGCGCCACGCCGCGAGGCATCGAACAACAGACCGGCTGCGAAGGACTCCAACACACCTCGTCCCCGTCGGCTCACCTATCGGGAACAGCGCGAGCTGGAGCAACTGGAGGGAGCGATCATGGAGGCGGAAGCCGAGCTCGCGCGGCTTCAGCAAAGGCTTTCAGATCCTGGCCTGTATACCGATACTCCAGAAGAGGTGGCAGCGGTTACCGCGGCGTTCCAGGAGGCCAGCGCGAAAGTGGAGAGTCTTTACGCGCGCTGGGCCGAGCTGGAGGAGATCGCCAGCGGCTGATCGCTGCCGCCACCCGTACTCTCCTTGACGGCGGGAGCGGTAAATTCATATTTTCCCTTCTCCTGCCTCAGGCTGGCACCCCCGCCGGTTCCGGCTGGTAGTTCACACTTCCGTCAGATGATCCTGCTCTCTGCCGTACTGTCACTCGTCGTGGCGGCACCGGTCGATGCCGTCTCGGCTCCGGGTCGCGACCTGCCATACTCTGATTCCGCCGAAATAGCGGCGGAGATCCACCACACGCTGGTGGCCCCGGAGAACGCCGGGTTCAAGGCCGCCGACCTGACCCGGGCGGTCGAGAGCGTGGAGCGCGCGATCCGCCGGGGGAGCTTCCCCGGAGCCGCGATCGCCATCGGACGCCGCGACCAGGTCGTGGTGGAGGAGGGCGTGGGGCACCTCGACTGGTATGCGGGATCAGCTCCGGTCGACCCCGATCTGACGGTGTACGACCTCGCCTCCCTGACCAAGGTCGTGGCGACGACGACGGCCGTGATGCTGCTGTACGAGGATGGAAAGATCGGGCTGGACACGCCGGTACGGACCTACTTACCGGCCTTCTCCGGGGGGAGCAAGGACCACGTCACCATCCGCCACCTGCTGACGCACACCTCGGGTCTGCCTGCGGGCGCCTCCATCCGTGCCGCTACGCCGGAAGAGTCGCTGGCCCGGGCCATTGCCACGCCGCTCGTGCGCGCCCCCGGTTCGCGCGTCGTCTACTCGGACATCGGCTTTATCGTTCTGGCGGCCGCGGCGGAGAAAGCCGCGGGAGAGCCCCTCTATCGGCTCCTCGACCGGCGGGTGTTCGGGCCGCTGCAGATGCGCTCCACCACTTTTCTTCCCGGAGAATGGTGCGACCGGTGTGCGCCCACCCTGCAGCGCCGCGACGGGTCTTTCCACCGCGGGATCGTGCATGATCCCCTGGCGCAGCAGCTCGGAGGGATCGCCGGGCACGCGGGACTCTTCTCCACCGCGCACGACCTGGCTCGGTTCGCGGCGATGCTCGCCAGCGGGGGTGAGCTGGATGGCGTCAGGGTGCTGAAGGAGGAAACCCTGCGCCTCTTCACCCGGCGACAGCCGGGGGCGGATACCCGCGCCCTCGGTTGGGACACGCCCGATCCGCGCGGCGCGGGAGCGGCCGGCCAGGAGATGTCACCGAGCTCCTTCGGCCACACCGGCTTCACCGGAACGTCGCTCTGGGTGGACCCGGTGCGCGGCACCTGGACGGTGTTGCTCTCCAACCGTACCTTCGAACCGCGTGGACCGAACCGGATGCAGGCGCTGCGACGACAGGTGAACGACCTCGTCGTGCTGGCCGCCGAAGAGTGACGTGTCGATCGTCTACCTGAACGGAAAATACCTCGATCGTGAGCAGGCGTCCCTCCCGCTCGATGATCGAGGTTTTCTGTTCGGCGACGGTGTCTACGAGGTCTGCCGCGCGGTGGAGGGTAGGCTCTTCGCTCTGGACGCCCACTGGTCTCGTCTGCAGAAGGGCCTTGCGGCAATCGCGATCGACTGTAGGGATCGGCTCGATGCCGCGACCTTCGCGGAGATCGCCCATCGGCTACTCGAGCGAAACGATCTGCGGCGAGGCCACGCCACGGTCTACCTGCAGGTGACGCGGGGAGCGGCGCCGCGCACCCACGCCTACCCGCCGGCGGGCACCCCGCCGACGGTCTATGCCTACGCCGCCCCCTTCCGCGTACCCACCGAGTTGCGGGAAGCGGGCGCGGGCGCCATCACCCTCCCCGACCTGCGCTGGGCGCGCTGCGACATCAAGAGTGTGAACCTGCTGCCCAACGTGATGGCCAAGCAGCGAGCGGTGGAGGCCGGCGCCTTCGAGGCGGTTCTCGTGCGCGAGGGGGTGGTGACGGAAGGAGCTTCCTCCAACGTCTTCGGCGTGATTGGCGGGGAGCTGAGGACTCACCCGGCCACTCCGCACATCCTGCACGGCATCACCCGCTCGATCGTGCTGGAGATGGCGCGGGAGCTCGGCATTGCGGTCCGCGAGGAGCCCCTGCTCAGCGACGATCTGCTGCATGTCGAGGAGCTCTTCGCGACCGGCACCACCACCGACGTCCAGCCCCTAGTCCGGCTTGATGGCCACGTCGTAGGAAGCGGCGCGCCGGGTGAGATCACCCGGGCGCTGTGGCGGGCGCTGGAGGAGAGGATGCTTCGTCATTGACCTCAGTGGCCACCGCGTCTTCCTCCGTGATGCCCTTCGCCTGCAGGGCGGCCTTCTGCCTCGCCTCCCGCACGCCCCGGCTCTCGAAGAGATCGACCGTCGCCAGCACCTCAGGGGGCGGTTCGTAGGCTGCGGCGGCGCGCGGTAGGGTTTCGCGCTCCAATCCCGACACCAGGTGCTCGTACTTGGAGCCCGGGTGCCAGATGATCCAGTCGTCGAAGCCCACGTCGTAGACCGCCTGTTTCTGCTTCCGCAGCTCCTCCGGACCGTAGTCCAGATGCTGCGACAGCCACGTCGCGGTGAATCCTTGTATCCACGGGATCACGCGCGCCGGCTTCAGTCCCTCCTCTCGCATCCGGTCGTTGCGCAGGCGCGCCATCCCAGCGGACTTGAAGACCGTCTCGTACGGCATCTTGTCGGGTGTCCGCACTCCCGGCAGGTGGGTCGGCAGGTAGTGCGACGGGTACATCATCGGGAGGATGTGGTCGGCCGTGGAGGCCAGCGTCTCCCACTGCTGCCCGATGTTCACGTCGCGCGGGTCGTTGGGAGAGAGCCCGAAGACGTCCGCCGCCACGATCACGCCGAGTGGATGAAGGCGCCGCCGCGCCTCGTTCAGGAAGGCGGCGATCGCATCCGTGCGCGTACCCCTGGCTGCGGGATGCACCTGCGGGGGCAGGCTGGCGTACGGCTCGGGGAAGCGGACGTAGTCGAACTGGATCTCGTCGAATCCCGCCCGCGCCGCCTCCTCGGCAATGGAGATGTTGTAGTCCCAGACGTTCTCGTCCCACGAGCTCACCCAGGTATTCCCGGCTTTGTCCACCCAGAGGGAACCGTCCGGGGTGCGGATCGACCACTCCGGCTTCGCCTTTGAGAGGATCGGATCCTTGAAGACCACGATGCGGGCGATGGCGTAGATGCCGTGGTTGTGCAGGGTGTCCACCAACGCCTGTAGGTTGCGCAGCGTGTTCTCGCCCTCCACCTGCAGCTCCTTTGCGAGTGGCAGTTGGGTCGAGAAGTGCACGCCCGCCTCGGTCTTCACGTCGACCACGAAGGCGTTGATCTCGGTCGTATCGGCGATCGCGATCAGGTTCGACAACCGGCGGCGCGATCCCGCGGCGTAGGCGTTGAGGTAGAGTCCGCGGATCTGGGCGGGAGCTTTGTCCAGGGGCGCCGGTGGTACAACCGTCTCTACCCCCGGCCCTTCGGCCGAGGCGGCTGCGGCGCTGTCCACCGGCGGCGCTACGGACACCGAGTCGGAGGCTGCCGCGAGGCTGGAGATCGGGGCTACATCGGCCGCCGCTCGCTGGTCGCTGCATCCCGCGAGCGCCAACAGCAATACTCCCGCGAGCGCGGGAGTCGAGATCAGACCTCTCATGCCATATCGGGAATGTGGAGCGTGACCTCGCGCGGTCTCCGGTTCCGAAGGAGCAAGGAGCGGGCCCCGCGAGCCTGATCGAGACGCCTACAAGGTAAGCCGCATTTCGGCTTCGGGCGAGAAGATCGTGCCCGGAATGAGGGTGAAGCCGGCCTTCTCGTAAGACCTCAGCGCAGCCCGGTTGTGCGGCTCCACGCAGAGCCACAGGCCGCGCAGCCCCGCCTCGCGCGCCGCCTCCACCGCCGTCCGGTTCAGCTCGGTTCCCAGCCCGCGCCCGCGGTGCTGCTGGTGGATGAAGACGGCGTACTCGGCGATCCCTTCCTCGCCGGTGGGCACCAGGAACGCGTGCCCCACCAGACGCTTATTGTGAAAGGCGAGAAGGTGCAAACCCTGGGGTAGAATCGCGTCGAGCCAGCGGGAGATCCGCTCTGCATCCTTCGGCGGAAGCCCCTGCGCCGCCCGCTTGGGCTCGAAATCGTTGTAGAAGAGC
Source organism: Longimicrobiaceae bacterium (assembly GCA_036375715.1). Lineage (NCBI taxonomy): Bacteria > Pseudomonadati > Gemmatimonadota > Longimicrobiia > Longimicrobiales > Longimicrobiaceae > Longimicrobiaceae bacterium. The sequence continues at coordinate 85,700 of DASVBS010000005.1, forward strand.
TCGAGCGCCGCGCGGTCGCGCGGCTGGTACGGGCGCACCTCGAAGGTCTCGCCCGTCTTGTCGCGAATCCACCGCGAGCGCGCGCTCGCCTGGTCGGGAGAATGGGTCGCCACCTTGCGCGCCTCAGAATGCCAGGCCCCACCCGCGGAGGACGGGCATGGCAGTGCGTCGAAGGGACTCGAGCATCCGCCGATTGGTGGCGGCGATCTCCTCCTCCTGGGGAGCGGCGCGGATCGCCTCCGGGTCGTCGCGAAGGCGGTCGGGCAGGAGCACCGGGCTCTCTCCCTGCCAGCGCTCCAGCCAGCTTCGAGGAATGTGGTCGCTGGCACGCTGCCCCGTCAGCGAGGCCCAGACCAGCGTCCACGCGCGCGGCACGACTCTCCAGACGGCGTACCCGCCGCCTCCGGTGGCGATCACCCGCCCCTCGCAGTGCCGCTCGGCCAGCTCGCAGCACAACTTCACGAATTCCTCGTAGATCCGGGTGCTGCAGCGCAGGTGGGTGAGCGGGTCGAGCAGGTGGGCGTCGCAACCGTTCTGCAGGACCACCACCTCGGGGCGGAAGGCCTCGAAAACCTCCGGCAGCAGGCTCTTGGTCAGACTGAGCCAGGACGCGTCGCTGGTGTGCGGCTCGAGCGGAAGGTTCAGGGAATAGCCGTAGCCGTCTCCCTCCCCTAACTCGTCCACGAAGCCGGTGCCGGGGAACAAGTAACGCCCCGATTCGTGGATGGAGAGCGTGAGGACGTTGGGATCAGCGTAGAAGATCCCCTGAACGCCATCACCGTGGTGCGCGTCGTAGTCGATGTAGAGCACGCGCGCGTCGTAGCGCTCCCGGATCCACGCGATTGCCGCCGCCAGGTCGTCGTAGATACAGAAGCCAGACGCCCGGTCGCGGTGCGCGTGGTGGAGGCCTCCCGCCACGTTGAAGGCGCGGCGGACCTCGCCGGACATGACCATCTCCGCGCACCGCAGGGTCCCGCCGACGATGGTCGCCGTCGCTTCGTGCATCCCGGGGAAGATCGGGTTGTCCTCCGTCCCCAAACCCCAGCGCCACCCCTCCTCGTCGCGAACGTCCTGCGCCTTTCCCAGTCGCTTGACCGCCTCGATGAACTCCGCATCGTGTACCCGCAGGAGCTCCTCATCGGCCGCCATCCTCGGCTCGACCATCCGCAGCGAAGGAGCGTCCAGCAAGCCCAGCTCCTCGATGAGCGATACCGTCAGCTCCAGCCGCTTCGGGTTGAAGGGGTGGTCTGGACGAAAGCGGTACTCGATGTATCGCGGGTCCCACACCAGCGCGGCCTCGATGCTCATCCGGGCGAGGGGGCTTGGAGGTCGTTTCCCAGTGCCGGCCAGCCGACCCGGAAGCCGGCATCGGAGAGGGCGTTCAGCGCCTCACGGGGGTCGATCGTCGCCAGGTTGATGACCGCGGTTCGATCCTGTCCCGGAGGCGCCGCGGGGATCAACAGGCTCACGATGTTCAGCTCGAGCTGCTCGCTCACGATGCGGAGGACGCGCGCCAGCTCCCCCGGCCGATCGGCCATCTGCACTTCGATGCGCGAGCACGCCTGCGTGCCGCCGAGCAGCCGAACGAAAGCGTGGAGAATGTCCGTCTCGGTGAGGATCCCTTCCAGGTCGCCTCGGGCGTTCACCACGGGCAGGGAGCTGATGCGATGCCGGTACAGCATCCGGGCGGCGTCCTCGATCGTCTCGAGCGGCGAGGCGGTGATCACCTCTCGCGTCATCACCGCGCCGACCGGCGTCCGCTCGAGAAACCCTGCTCGCTCCTCGTCAGAAACGGTGAGCGGCGACGGCATGGCGAGCCGGATATCCCGATCCGAGAGAATGCCCACCAGCTCCCCGGTCTGCAGCACGACCGGCAGGTGGCGGATCCGATGGGCACGGGTCAACCGGAGGGCGTCCGCGAGCGAGTCGTCCGGCGTGACGGTGATTGGCCGGGGCCTCATTCGGTCCTTTACGAGCATCTGCGCACTGACTGGATGGAACGCCTCGGCAGGAACTCCGTTACGGGCCGACGAGGGCTGACCCGGCAGATCCGGCGAGCAGGTCCGCTCGCCGGAGGGCGGGAGACGCTAGAATCTTTCCTGATTGATGAGCTCACCCGAGGCGTCGTAGGTGCGGATCACGTTCGCGTTGCCGTCGTAGTCCGCGTCGATCAACTGAACGACGACGCTGCCGCCTCGAAAGATCTCGATGATGTCGGCGCGATTGTCGCCGTTGCGGTCGCTCCAGACGACCACCGGGAGCGGGCCGCTGGTGAAGCGGGCGACCTGTACAAACTCGCTGCCGCCGCGGGGCTCGCCGCTGGCTCTGAGCCCGGAAGCCGCAACTCCAGCCACGCGGTCCAATCCCCGGAACCACTCGCTGCGGGAGCCGAGCCAGTCGTCGCCGCGAATCTCCGAACTTCGCGGCATCATCGGCATCTGGCTCGACGGCGGCCGCCAATCCTGGGCCTGAGCCTCCCCGGCCACGGCCACGAAGAGCAGGGGGACGGCGAGGAGCAGGGAACGGCGCATGATACCTCCAGGAGAAGGTATGGGTGATCGATCTGTCTACCCGCCGGTTGCGGGGCAGTTCCGGCCGTGGCGAGCGGCATGCGGTACGCGGGTTGCAAAGGTGACGCCGCGGTCCACGATACCCCACACGCACAACGAGATGACCGATCCAGGAGTGTCGCGCCCGCGGTATCAAGGTCTGGCTGCGGCGCGGCGGTGGGCGCACGAGCCCGTGCGTCCACGTGCCGATTTCTCGCTGAACGTAGGCGACCGGGTCGGCGACCTGACCATCATCGGGCATCTCGCCCGCGGGCGCATCACGGAACTGTACCAGGTCTGGAGCAACGAGCATTGGTGCGCCCTGACCGGCAAGCTCGTCGCCCCCGCTCACCTCGACGGAGACGTCCCACCCCCCTCTTTCCGCCGCGAGGAACGAGTCCTCAAGCGGCTGAAGCACCCCAACATCGTGCGCCTCTACGGCAGCGGGGTGGTGGAGGGCCGTCCCTACCTCCTGCTCGAGTACTTCGCCGGACCCACCCTCTACGACGTGCTCGAGTCGCTCCCGAAGCGGCGGTTGTATATGCCCGATGCCATTCGGGCGACGATGCACGTCGGCGCGGCCATTCACTACCTGCACCGACAGGGCTTCCTCTATCGGGACCTGAAGCCCGGCAACGTGCTGCTGCGCGAAGGGATCCCGATCCTGGTCGACTTCGACGTGGTGCGGAAGATCGATGACCGCCGCCCCGCGGACCGCCTGGGGACTGCGCCTTACATGGCGCCCGAACAGGTGCGTCGTGAAAAGCTCACCCCCGCGACCGACGTGTACGGTCTCGGCGTCCTGCTGTACGAACTGCTCACCGGTCGCTGGCCGACGGACAATCCTGACGTGGACGAGGAGGAATGGGAGGAGGAGTGGCTCGACTCCGATGCCGGTGTCGTACCACCGGCCCCCTTCGACGGTCGGCGCCCCGCTCTTCGCACCCGCGACCTGGAGCACCGCTATCCCCAACTCTTGGCCCCGCCCGTGCCGCCGCGCGAACACCTCGCCCACCTCGATCCCGAGCTGGAGCGGCTCATCCTCCGCTGCCTGGCCCCCGACCCCGCCGACCGCTTCCAGACGGTTTCCGGCATGCTCGCGGCCCTCGCCCCCATGCTCCGCGGACGGTACCGGCTGTGGCCGGAGGGCGCGCCGATAGAGAGGCGGTCCGATACAGATTCGCGCTGACTTGGACAAAGACGAATTACGAATACGAATTACGAATTACGAATTACGAATTACGAATTACGAATGACAGGCCCGAACCGGCAGCGGTGAAATCCTCAGAGGATCGAATGAATGCCGCCGGCTCCCCAATTCAAAATTCAAAATTCATCACTAGTAATTCGTAATTCGTAATTCGCTCAAACCCGCCGCTCCGGGGGTATCAGTGATCTTCGTACTCCGATCGCGGCGCGCGTCCCCTCCGCCGCCGCACGGATGGCGAGCTTCGATCCGTGGGTGATGTCCCCAGCCGCGTAGATCCCGGGAACGCTGGTCTCGTGGTCGACGTTCACTTTCAACAGGCCCTCCTCGTCGGCGGCGCAGCCCAGCTCGGCAGGGATACTGCACCCCGGGCCGTAGGCGATGTGGAAGAACATCGCCTCCACCTCCAGGGGATCTCCGTTCTGGAAGATCACCCGCTCCACCGTTCCATCCCGCCCGTCCAGGCGTTCGATCGGATCCGTCCGGACGTCGATGCCAAAGCGCTCCAGCGCTTCGCGCGCGCGCGGAGGTAGGTCGGCGTCATGGCCGTGTGTGAGGATCGTGAGGCGGTCGGTCCAGGTCAGCATCTCCATGCAGAACGCAGCAATCGACCGCCCCCACCCGATCACGCCGACGATGCGATCCTGGATACTCGGCCCGTCGCAGTCGGGGCAGTGCCAGATGCTGGTGCCGTAGAAGTCATGCAGACCGGCAATCTCCGGGATGATGTCGCGCAGGCCGGTCGCAAAGACCACGCGACGGGTGCTCACCCGCCGGCCATCGGTCAGATGGACCTGGAAAGCATCACACTCTCCGGTAACCCGCGCCACGGTCGCCGCTTCGATCTCCGCCCCCGCGTCCGCCGCCTGCGCCCGGCCGATGCGTCGTAGCTCCATCGGTGCTATATCCTGCAGACCGAGATAGCCGTGTACCGCCCAGGTCGGCGCGTTCCGCGGATCGCCCGAGTCGTAGAGGCGCACGCGCAGCCGGTACCGGGCCAGCCACAGCGCGCAGGCCAGACCCGCTGGTCCCCCGCCGATCACCACGGCGTCGTAGTCTGTGGTCATGGTTCCCTGGAAGCAGTTCGTCGCCAGGCCAGGTGCGGCGCAAAGCGCGCGCCCCCGGGCGGCGCCCCGAGGCTCCACCTCCAACCCGAGCTCACGATGACCTCCAGGTTCCGACACCTCTATCCGCTCGCGCTCCTTCTCGTTCTCGTCGTCGGCGCCTGCGCCACGTCGGCCGTCGCTTCCCGCGGGCGGGGCTCGCCGCCTGCCGCTGTGCCCTCCGTGCGGCCGCCGCTTCCTGCAGCCGTCCGGCCGCCATCGGGGGTGGTGCCGGCCTTCGAGGATCCAAGGATTCGTGAGATCGTTGGAGCGGTTTCCGCCGCCCGCATCGAGCGCGACATCCGCACGCTGGCCGGCTTCGGTACCCGGCACACCCTCTCCGACACGATCTCGGACAGTCGCGGGATCGGCGCGGCGAGACGATGGATCTACCAGGAATTCCAGCGGATCTCGGAGAGCTGCGGCGGTTGTCTCGAGGTGCGGTACGTCTCCGAGGTGGTGTCCGCGGGCACCAGCAACCGCATTCCCAGAGACGTGGAGATCGTGAACGTGGTCGCAATGCTACGGGGGCGGAGCGACCCGTCCCGGGTCGTCCTCCTCACCGGCGACATCGATTCGCGGGTGTCGGACGTGAACGATGCCAGGAGCGACAGCCCGGGTGCCAACGACAATGCCAGCGGCGTCGCGGCTCTGCTGGAGGCGGCACGGGTGCTCAGTCGCTACCCCGCCGACGCCACGATCGCCTTCGCGGCGCTGTCGGGTGAGGAGCAGGGTCTCTACGGTGGGGAGATCCTCGCGCGGCACGCCCGTCAGGAGGGATGGCGCATCGAGGCGGTCATCAACAATGACATGATCGGCAACATCGCCGGGATCACGGGTGTCATCGACAACACCACGGCGCGCGTGTTTGCACCGGGGCTCCATCCGGCCACCTCGGAGGCGGAGCTCCGGCGCATCCTGTCGACCGGGGGCGAGCTGGACACACCCGCGCGGCAGCTCGCCCGCTACATTGCACGGGTGGCGGAGACGTACTTCCCGAACCTGAGGGTGGAGATCATCTACCGGCTTGACCGCTTCGGCCGTGGAGGACACCACACCCCGTTCTTCCTCGCGGGCTTCCCGGCGGCCGTGCGCCTCATGGAAGCACACGAGAACTACACCCGCCAGCACCAGGACCTGCGCGTCGAGGATGGCGTGCGATATGGCGACGTGATCGAGGGGGTGAACTTCGACTACGCCGCGTCGATAACCGCTCTCGATGCGGCGACGCTCGCGTCGCTGGCATGGGCCCCGCCAGCGCCCTCGGGTGTCTCGATTCGCGGCGCGGTCGAGCCCTCGACGACACTGCGATGGAGGCCGGTTGAAGCTCCCGATCTGGCAGGCTACCGCGTCTTCTGGCGCAGGCCCACAGAGGCCGGCTGGACCCGCTCCATGTGGGTGGGCAACGTAACCGAGTACACGCTCGAGAACGTCATCATCGACAACTATTTCTTCGGCGTGGCTGCGGTCGACGTCGAGGGTCACCAGAGTCTGGTGATCTTCCCGGGGCAGGAGCTGTGGGCCGACGAGGTGAGCGCGGAGCAGTAGAACGGGGCGGCATCTCGCCTTCCTGGGAGCCAGTACCGGCGACCGAGAGAGCGGCGCGCCGAGTGGCGCGCCGGGCAGGTTATTCGTCGTCGTCCTCGATGCTGCCGAATCCGCCTTCTCCCTCCTCCTCGATCAGGTCGGTGAGCTGCGCGCCCCAGGCACGCTCGAGGTGCTTGCGCACGCGGGAGAACCGCTGGATGACCTCGGCCATCTCCGGCGTGACGAAGAGCTCAGTCACGTCCGCGCGCTTGTAGGAGGGTCCTGCCTCTTCGAGAAAGGCCTTCAGCTCTTCGATGATGTCGTCGAGCTCGTTGAGCATCTCGTTGGGGAAGTGGCCCTCGTCGAGAGCCACCGCGGAGTCGGTCCACTCGTGGACCTGCACGGCCAGGGCGTCGAAGCGCTGGTCCAGCTCCGATTGGTTCATTCCGTCCGTTTCCTTCCTGCTAGCTGAAGTTCGACTGAGTCGCGCCGAAGGGCAGATTCGTCAGCCCTGCTACGACTTGCTTACACCCTATGAGCCTCGCGAACGCGCTGCAAGGGCGATCGGCGCGGCTCTTTCGGGCCGCCCGGGGGTATAGCGTTCCCCTGTCCCGCTTCCGTTCCCCGGGGACGCGCAAGCGACCGGCGCGCAGCGGCCTCCGAAAGGAGCATCGGCCCCTCGGCGCGCCGGGATGAACGAACAGAATCGCTGATTACGATGACGTCTGATTACATGGTCCGTGCCACCGCTCTCGGCGGCAAGGTCCGGGCATTCTCGATGTCGGGGACGGGGCTCGTGGAGGAGCTGCGGCGCCGCCACGACACCTCCCCGGTGGTGACCGCGGCGATCGGACGCACCGCGATGGGGGCGCTCCTGCTTGCCGCCGCCTCGCTGAAGGAGGCGCACCAGGTGCTGACGGTGGATGTCCGCGGAGGTGGCCCGGCAGGACGCATTCTCGCGACCGCCACCGGCTTGGGCGAAGTGCGGGGGCTGGTCGGTAACCCGCACGCCCACGCAGAGAGCATACGCCCGGGCAAGCTCAACGTCCGCGGGGTGGTCGGCACCAACGGCTACCTGGCAGTGACCAAGGATCTGGGAATGCGGGAGCCGTACAGCGGCATGGTAGAGCTGCTCAGCGGTGAGATCGGCGATGACCTGGCTCATTATCTGGTACGCAGCGAGCAGACGCCCTCCGCCGTGGGCGTGGGCGTCTTCGTGGTGCCGGAAGGCTTCGTGGAGGCGGCGGGCGGCTTTCTCGTCCAGCTCCTGCCGGGCCTGAGCGAAGCCGAGGCGGCGCAGATCGAGGAGGAGATCGCGAAGCTCCCTCACCCCACGCGCCTGATCCGCGACGGCCTCAGTCCGGAAGAGATCCTGAAAAGGATCTTCGGCGACGAGGTCGAGCCCCTGGATCGCTACCCCGTGCGCTTCGCCTGCCCGTGCTCGCGCGAGCGTTTCCAGGCGGCGATCGTCACCCTAGGGAGCGAGGAGATCGAGCGGATCATCGCCGAGGAAGAGAACGACCGGACCGAGGTGGTCTGCCACTTCTGCAACGAAGCCTACTACTTCACCCCCGATCAGATGCAGGAGATCCTCGAGGCCGCGCTGTGACCTGGGTCACCTGCCAGGCGGGGAAAGTCGCAGGGTGGTGAGGAGGGAGTGCACCGCCTCCCGTTCCACTTCCTCGAATCCGGCGGGGCAAGTGTAGCTGCAGAAGACGAGGTTCCCGGGAATCGTAGCGACCGCGACCAGCCAGTAGGTGGTCTCGGCCGCCCCCGGATCCTCGTCTTCTTCGTCTTCCCCTTCGGAGAGATACTCGCACAGCGAGAGCGCCGCTCCGGAGGGGAGGGCGAGGTCCTCGATCTCGTCCTCCTCCAACTCGATGCCCTGGTCCTCGAGGAAGATGTACAGCTCTTCCGCGGGGTCGAGCTCCTCGTCCTCGTCCTGCTCGAAGGCGATGAGGTGAAGGAGCCCCACACCGTCATGTCCGGTGACGGCGACTCCCCCTTCCTCGTCTATTTCGGCAGTCCAGCCCTCCGGCAGCTCGAAGTCGAAGGCCGGATCCAGGGTAACGCGCACGTTCGAGTCTCCAGTGTTCCCGATCTCAGCCGCGCGTCCATCGGCGGCCCGGCAAGTTGGGGGCGCCGCGGTGGGGGAGGCAAGCAACGCCGCCCGGCGAGGCACACTTTCCGCCCCTCCCCCCAGGCCAACCCGCTCTGGCCGCCCGCTCCGCAGCGAAGGAAAGCGCGGGCAATTGGCCGGTCGAGAACGCCCTCGGTAAGCACGGGCTTGGATCAAATGTTTTCATAAAATGGAGATTGCGAGTCCCTCTTGCGAGGGGCTAACCGGTTGACATACAACGGATAAGCGGTTAGTTTGGCGCTCGTTGTATTTTGCGGGAACGTCGGGTGTGGGCGGCCGGTACGGCGTGCGCGCCCGGGCTCAAGCAAGGAGGTAATGTCCGTGTTTCGACGAAACACGAACTTATCGACGCCGCATCGTGCCCATCGGCCGGGGGAGGGGATTCCGCAGCTTCTCCGTCGGCCCGTGGTGCTCGCGCTGCTGCTGATGACGGCCGGAGTTCAGATGGCCGCAGTGTGGAGCCGGCACGACGCCGCCGATGACGCCGCGCTGCTCGCCCCGGTGATGGTGAAGCCGGAAGAGCCGACTGTCTCGGAGCTCTGGGCGAGGCAGGCCACGGCGCGCGAGGCACGGCGTATCGCTGAGAAGTACCGGTTGGAGGGGTTCGCCCTCTCGAATGATCTGGTGAACTCGATCACCGAGGCGGCGCTGAAGCACGGCATCGACATCGACCTCGCCTTCGGGCTGGTCCGAGCCGAGAGCTCCTTCCGCACGTCGGCCACCAGTCCAGTAGGTGCGGTGGGGCTCACCCAGCTGATGCCGTCCACCGCGCGCTGGCTCAAGCCGGGGGTCAGCCGCACTGCGCTGCGTGATCCCAAGACGAACCTCGATCTCGGGTTCCGCTACCTGCGCTATCTGCTCGAGAAGTACGACGGCAACGTGAAGCTCGCCTTGCTCGCGTACAACCGGGGCCCCGGCACGGTGGATCGTGCGCTGCAGCGAGGGCGCGACCCTGACAACGGCTACGCCGCTTTCGTGCAGGGGAAGAAGAACCACGGGCACAAGCTCTTCACCGAGTAGGGCCCGCGGGCATCGTAGAAGGAAAACGCCGAAGGGCACGATCGACCGGATCCTCCCTGGTCGATCGTGCCCTTCGCGTCTTTCGCGCTATCGGACGCTCGTCCTACAGACCCGAGAGCTCCCGGTTGCGCTCGATGTACTCGGACCACTCGGGCGGCACGTCGGTATCGGGGAAGATGGCCTGCACCGGGCACTCGGGCTCGCAGGCACCGCAGTCGATGCACTCGTCGGGGTTGATGTAGTACATATCCTCCGCCTCGTAGATGCAATCGACCGGGCACACCTCCACGCAACTCGCGTCTTTGGTGCCGATGCAGGGTTCCGTGATGACGTACGTCATGACAATCTCCGTAGACCTGAATATCCGCCGCTGGGGTTGATCAGAAAGTGTGGCAGGAGGATAACGAGCCCTCTATCGATCCACAATGGGTCTCCCCCACCAAAATGCTTGCAGCACCGACGATTGTGGCATCGGTCACAATCCGTTGTCAGGAGCCCGTCCGGATCTCCGCGGAGGTGGCGTATCAGCCTTCCTCGGACCGCCGAAGGCTACGCATCCGCAGTGCGAGGTAGCGTAGCCGCCGTTGGTTGAGAGGGAGCTCGAACTCTCCTTCGCGGGCCGTGTTGTCCCGCAGTCCCCCCGCCGTCTCCACCAGCTCCACGATCTGCTCCCGCTCGAGCGCGTTCAGACACCCGAGCCCCTCCACCGGAGTCCGAGGCGAGCGCTCCACCTGGAGCGCCGCTCGGGCGAAGGAGATGAACATGGAACAGGCCTCGGGGCAGGGCACCCGCTCTGCTTCACCCGGAGCCTCGGCGTCCTTGCGCTCCGGCTGCAGCTCTTCAGCCTCGCTCCCGGGGATCCCTTCCGAGTCCAGGGGTGTGGGTTCCTCCGGACTCATCCCCCACGCGACTCGTCGCAGGCACACCGCGTCATTGCAGCAGGCACGTACCGCGTCGCGGACCGCGTCGGGCGGGAGCAAGCGCACTGCGGAGTAGATGCCGCTCTGCCGACCGGCCGTCTCGGACCAGTGCGTGACCCGCAGGGTTCCCTCGCGCCCGGCGTGCCAGTGGGGCACCGCCGCCGGATAGAGGTAGTCCAGGACGGTCCAGAGGCCGCGCTCGTCCAGCCCTTCGAAGCACCAGCCTCCCTGCAGATTCGGGCTGGTCTTGAGAGGTCGGTGCGCGCCGTCCGCGGTCGTCTGCGCCAGAATTCGCGCCTGGAACGGGTCGCCGTAGGAGGTCAGTTCGGAGGTCGGCCGCCCGCGGTCCGCGACATGGCGCACAGTGAAGCGCTCCCCGTTCGGCTGTAGGTGGACCTGCAGGAAGACGCGACCCTCCCCGCCCGCGCTCCGGACCCAATCGACCAGCGCACGTCGGGCCGCGGCGACCCCTGACGGCGCGTGGGAACCCCGTACTGTCGATGCTTCAGACACCTGCTACCTCTCGATCGCCCGAGACAGGTCGACGCGGAATCGCCGCGCCCGCCTCCCGGGCGCGCTGGAGGATGATCTCTGCCACCTCCGGGAAGGTCCCCACCGGCGCCGCGTAGTGGACGCGCCGACCGGCCACTTCGGTCATGGACGAGATGGTGGGGCGATTGATGCCCAGGTCGTCGGGGATCGTCTCCTGGGTGTGCCACCCCTCCGCGACAAAGAAGGGAACCAGCACCACCTCCCGATCGTCCATGGCCGCGAGCACGTCGCCTACCGCCGGTTCCTGGTCGAGAAACCCCGCCTCCACTCGCCCGAATAGGCCAAGGTCGCGAGCTTCTCGGGTCACCCGATAAATGATCTCCGCCGAATTGGAGTTCCGCTCCGTCCCGTGCCCGATGATGATGAGGCCCGCCCCGGCAGCCTCCTCATCGGAAAGGCCCGCCGTCTCCTCCGCGCGCTGCAGGATCATACGGGTCATCCACGGGTGCGTGCCCACGGGAGGACAGTAGTGGACCGTGCGTCCGTTCAGCCGGGTCTCCGAGGGCGCGGGGCCGTCGAGCCCGAGCTCGCGCGGAATCACCTCCTCGGTGAAGTAGCCTTCGGAGATGAAGAGGGGCACCACGTAGATCGAGTCCGACTCTACCAGGTCGAAGATCTCCCGCATCGAGGGCTCCTCCTTCCAGAAGCACTCGCGCACCTCGTCGAAGATCCCCATCCGCCGGATGGCCTCCGCGTGCCGATATACCGGCGCACTCGAGTCAGCGCTCAGGTGCGAGCCGTGCCCGATGATGATGAGAGATTGCATCTGGATGATGGCTGATAGCCTATAGCCTCCTACTTCCCCACCAAGAGCTCCACCGTTGCCTCCTGCGCGCGCGAGAGCTTCGCGGGGAGACGCACCACGAGCGGCGGTTGCCGCACCGAGGTGGGGAGGTGGAGGATGAGATCCTCGAGCGGCGCGTCGGCCCCGGTTGGCCGCGAGCGGCCGGTCGTGTCAATGCGCACCGGGTAGCCGTCCCGGAGCCGTTGCGCCAACCGCAGACCGTATTCCGTCCACTCCCGCACCGGGTCGGAGTCCGGTTGCGCCACCGTAGGCACGAGCTGCTGCTCGAAGTATTCCAGCGCCTTGCGGAAGGCGGCTTCGTCGCGCGCGCGCAGCTCCCGGAGCCAGTTTCGATAGCGGCCCCGGGGATCCGGAAGGCCGGTCTGCTCCAGTGCGTCAGCGAGGCGACGATCGGCCTGCGCGCGGAGGTCGTCGTCTTCCCCCTCGGATTCCCGTGACATGAGGGGGAAAAGACCGTGCGGGAGGCGGCCAGTCAAGCCGTGGGTTGGCGGGACGGCACGGCGGTTGAATATTGGAGCAGTTCCCTGCATTCCCTATCTGGAGGCGCGCATGGTTCAGGCCGGATACCCCAAGCCTGCGCTTGCGGGCGGTGCTTCGCAGGAGATCTTCGAGCTCTCCTGGGAACTCTTCGGCGAGCTGTGCCGCGCGCTGGCGCTGCGCGTTTACCGCGAGTACGACCCGGACGTGGTGGTCGGGATCGCCACCGCAGGGGTCATCCCCGCGGCGGTGATCGCGGATATCCTCCAGGTCGACTTCTACAGCCTGAAGATAACGCGCCGCGCCGAAGGGGACCGTCCGGAGCTCCTCTCCACCGCGCCGCCCCAGGTGAGGGGTCAGCGAGTTCTGCTGGTGGACGAGCTGACCACCAGCGGCGAGACCATGCGCCTCGCCCTGGCTACTCTGCGCGACGTCCTCCCCCTGGAGATCCGCACCGCCGCCTGCTTCTGCCGCCCCAACGGCTACCAGCCGGACTTCCACGCCCTCGTCACCGACGCCCTCATCGTCTTCCCCTGGGACCGCAAGGTCATCGAGGAGGGCGAGCTGGTGGTGCACCCCACCTATCGCGGAGTTGTGGAGGAGTAGCTGGTAGCGCTGCAGGAATTACGAATTACGAATTACGAATTACCAGCGGAGATGCAGCAGAACGGGCCGGCGTCCACTCGGACGCCGGCCCGTAATTACCCCCCAGCCGTCAGCCCCCCTTGGCCATGCTGTCGAGGAATTCCTTATTGTTCTTCGTCTTCTTCATGCGGCCGAGGAGGAACTCGATGGCCTCCGCGGGCGGCATGTCGGAGAGGAAGTTGCGCAGCAGGTAGACGCGGCTGAGCTCCTGCTCGTCGAGCAGCAGGTCTTCCTTCCGGGTGCCGGAGCGGTTGATGTCGATGGCGGGGAAGATCCGCTTGTCGGCGATGTGCCGGTCGAGGACGAGCTCCATGTTACCGGTGCCCTTGAACTCCTCGAAGATCACCTCGTCCATCCGGCTGCCGGTGTCCACCAGCGCCGTCGCGACAATGGTCAGGCTCCCGCCGCCGTCGATGTTTCGCGCCGCGCCGAAGAACCGCTTGGGCTTGTGCAGCGCGTTCGCGTCGACACCGCCCGAGAGGATCTTCCCGGAATGCGGCACCGTCACGTTGTAGGCCCGGGCCAGGCGCGTGATCGAGTCCAGCAGGATCACCACGTCGCGGCCGTGCTCGACCAGGCGTTTGGCCTTCTCCAGCACCATCTCGGCCACCTGCGTATGACGGTCGGCCGGCTCATCGAAGGTCGACGAGATCACCTCGCCACGGACGTTTTCCTCCATGTCCGTGACCTCCTCCGGTCGCTCGTCGATCAGGAGGATGATGAGGTGGATCTCGGGGTGATTCTCGGTGATGGCGTTGGCGATCTTCTGCATGAGGATCGTCTTACCCGCCTTGGGAGGGGCCACGATCAGACCGCGTTGCCCCTTGCCCAGCGGTGCCATCAGGTCCATCACCCGCATTGACAGGTCGCCGTCTTTCGTCTCCAAGCGGATCCGCTCATCCGGATAGCGGGGCCGCAGGTTATCGAAGGCGATGCGATGCTTGGCGCGGTCCGGATCGTCCCCGTTGACCTTCTCGACCTTCAGCAGCGCCAGGTAGCGCTCCCCCTCCTTGGGCGGGCGCACCTGTCCCAGGACCGTATCACCGGTCCGCAGGTCAAAGCGCTTGATCTGGCTGGGAGAGACGTAGATGTCGTCCGGGCCGTACAGGTAGTTCCAATCCTGAGAACGGAGGAAGCCGTAGCCCTCGGGGAGGACCTCGAGCACCCCTTCACCCCGCAGCACGACCTCTGAATCCAGGAGATTCTGCTCGATGCGGAAGATGAGGTCCTGCTTGCGGAGTCCTGAGTAGTTCGAGATGTTCAGGCCCTCCGCCATCTCGTGCAACTCGGCGATGGTTTTGGATTTAAGTGCGGATATGTCCACTCTCTGCTCCGAATCGTAATCTAGGGACGCGGCCTACCCCATCGGGGAGACCGATCACAGTGCACTGCCTATGGCCTCTTGAGAAGCCGACGGTGTGAGGCGGGGCGCATGGGCCCGGATGGTGAGATGCAGCATTTTTCGGACGATTCGGCCAACATAACGCCAGCAGAAACAACGGTCAAGGTCACGATGGCCGAGCTGTTGAGCCTGTTTTCCGAGGCTCGCAGCCTGGTGATTCGAGGCGATGAAATCGTTCGGGGAATCCTTGCTCCTCACCGAGATCCGGATGACCCTGAAGTCCAGCGGGTGCTGACCGACTGGGGCGGGACGCACTTTCTGCACCATACGTCATACGGCACACAGGTCACGCTGGTCCGTCGCCACCTCCCCCCGAAGCCCGAACGGTGGTGGCTCCACGTTCTGCTCGCTGCTCTTACCCTCTTCACCACGACGGTTGCCGGAGCGTACATCCTGGGTCGTGCCCCTCTGGTCCTGCGCTGGGTCGATCTGGGGCCGCTGTGGCTACCGTTCCCGGTGGGTCTGCATCCGCCCAGTCTGCCCGCGGGACTGCTTTTCTCCCTTCCCCTGATGATCATCCTGCTGGGCCACGAGCTGGGCCACTACCTCATGGCCCGCCGCCGGGGAATGAACGTCTCGCCACCCTATTTCGTGCCAGCTCCGAACTGGATCAACTTCATCGGTACCTTCGGTGCGTTCATCCGCTTGCGCTCAGTGGTCATCAACCGATCAGTGCTGCTGGACGTGGGTGCGGGCGGGCCACTGGTCAGCTTCTTCCTGTCGATTCCCGTCTCTCTTGTCGGGCTCGTCTGGAGCTACCCTTTCTCCACGCTTCCGCCGGATCCCGCGGCCCCCTACGTCGTAGCCTTCGCCGGTCAACGGATCTGGCTGGGAGACTCGCTGCTCTTCCATCTCCTGCGAGCCATCGCCGCCCCTGGAGACAACGCCCTGTTCCTGCATCCGCTGGCCTTCGCCGGGTGGCTCGGTCTCTTCCTCACCGCGATGAACCTGGTCCCCCTCGCCCAGCTCGACGGAGGGCACATCCTCTACGCGCTCTTCGGGCGGGGGCAACGAGTGCTGGGTATGGTCTTCCTGGGCGCGCTGGTCGTGCTCGGGACGTGGTGGTGGGGGTGGTGGTTCTGGGTGTTGGTGATCCTGCTGATCGGTCGGGGGCGGATCCGCCACCCCTCAGTTTTCGATCCTGTTCCGCCCGTGAGCCCTGGGCGTCAGCTGGTCGGCTGGACCTGTATTGCGATTTTCATCCTCACCTTCATCCCGCTTCCTCTTCAAGTATAGCGGATCCTGGTGCTTTCGCGATCCGAAAAAATTCCACAATCTTGACAAAGCCGGCCGCCACGCCAGAGATTGATCGACGGCCAAAAAACGGGGGTTTTCGATCAGCGGAGAGCGCCATGGCACGCCATAACCGCGAGGGACGGGGAGAGGACCAGCTCGGGCGCACCTACCTGGTGAGTTATCAGCCGGACTGGTTCTACCAGGTCAAGGTGACGCGGGATCTCGCCTCCGGGCGCCAGTCCACCAAGACACTCTGTCGGAACCCCGAGCCACCGCAGGGGGAGCCGGGGTCCAGGGTCCGCACGCGCATCCTATCCGAGGAGCTGGGGCTCGATTTCGAGATCAGCCTCGAGGATGCTCGCGGAGTCATCCGGCGGATCACGGTGGAGACCGTGGTGCCCGAGGGGCCGGACCAGGGCGAGCCGGTCGCCTTCACGATCAGCCGCAGACGGACGCGCCGCCCGGCGAACGGCGACGGCTGACAATCGTCCCCCTTCCGCGGTACCCACGATGTCTTCCTTCCGCAATCTGCGGCTCGACCTGGGCGAGCCCGTCGCCACGCTGACGATCGATCGACCCGACAAGCTGAACGCGCTGGATCGCGCTACCCTGCTGGAACTGGGCGAGGCGATGGAGCTCGTCCGCGAGGCGGAAGGTGTGCGGGGGATGATCATCACCGGTACCGGAGAGAGAGCCTTCGCAGCGGGAGCCGACATTGCCGAGCTGGCGGCGCTGGGTCCGCTCGAGGCGGTGGAGACGAGCCGGTTGGGCCAGGAGGTCTTCAGTCGGGTCGAACGCTCGGGCAAACCCGTGGTGGCCGCGGTGAACGGCTACGCGCTCGGCGGCGGGTGCGAGCTGGCGCTCGCCTGCCATCTTCGCGTTGCCGCCACCACCGCGAAGCTCGGCCTTCCGGAGGTAACGCTTGGAGTTATACCCGGTTACGGCGGAACGGTTCGCCTGCCGCGTCTGATCGGGCGGGGGCGCGCGCTGGAGCTGATCCTCACCGGTGAGATGATCGATGCGGCGGAAGCTCACCGCATCGGCCTCGTGAACCGCCTGGCCGAGCCCGGCGAGCTGCTGAAGGAGGCCAGGCGCCTGCTGGAGCGCATCGTCGCGAACGGACCGCTCGCGGTGGGCATGGCGATCGAAAGCGTCCACCGGGGCGAGGGGATGGAGATCGACGCCGCGCTTGCCACCGAGGCCCACCTCTTCGGCGTGCTGGCGGCGAGCGACGACATGCGGGAAGGGATGTCGGCGTTCCTGGAGAAGCGTTCCCCCCGGTTCTCGGGCCGGTGAGGCGGGCGCTTCCCTGCGATCTTTCCGGCCGCGCTGCCGAGCTGTGAAACTGCTGCTTCACTCGCCGGTCGGCCTTCTGCTCGCGGAGTACGACCCCGATGCGCTCCGCGACATCCGCTTCTGGCCCGCGGGTGAGCATCCCCCTGCCGGCACCCGCGACGCCCCGGCACGCACCGACTCCCTGGGGACTGAGCTGGCGCGACAGCTCGCCGAGTACTTCGCCGGGGAGCGTCGCAGCTTCGACCTGCCCCTCCGCCCCGCGGCTACCCCCTTCCAGGTCGCCGTTCGGTACGCCCTCCTGCAGATCCCTTACGGCGAGGTACGTACCTACCTCGACGTCGCTCGGGCAACCGGCCGCCCCGGCGCCGCCCGCGCCGTCGGTCAGGTCAACGCCCACAATCCCTTCCCCATTATCGTCCCCTGCCACCGCGTCGTCGCCGCCAACGGCGCCCTCGGCGGGTATCTGGGCGAGTGGGGCCGCGGCGACGCGCTGGGGAAGAAGGAGTGGCTCCTCCGCCACGAGGCCGGGGTGCTCAGTCTGGGACTCTGACGGAATTACGAATTACGAATTACGAATGGTGGGACGCCAGCTGATACGGCAGATTCAATCGGCGAACTGACGAATACAGGATACCTGCGGATCAGCGCTGCAACTCGCAAATCACGACGGTCATCCGTAACTCGTAATTCGTAATTCGTAATTTCTCCGCCCCGCACCGATGCTTGCTTCGCTCGCGCTGTCCGGCTTTCGCAACCTCGCAGATCAGCGCGTGGATCTGCCGGCGGCGGGGATGGCGGTGGTGGCGGACAACGGGCAGGGGAAGACCAACTTTCTCGAGGCGATCTACTATCTCGAGATCTTCCGGTCCTTTCGGGGCGCGCCGGACGAACAGCTGGTGCGCTTCGGGGCCGACTTTTTCCGCGTCGAGGGGAAGCTCACGATCGAGGGACGCACCCGTACCGTGGCGGCGGCGCTCGACCGGCGATCGCGGCGCAAGAAGGTCACGATCGACGGCCAGGAGCCGGAGCGGATCGGAGACGCGATCGGCTCGGTGGGAGTGGTGGTCTTCTCTCCGGCTGACGTGGCCATCGTGGCCGGAAGCCCCGCGGAACGCCGGCGCTTCCTGGACATCGTCCTCTCCCTGGCCGTTCCCGGCTACCTGGAGTGGCTGCAGCGGTATCGCCAGGTCCTGCTGCGGCGCAACGCGCTGTTGCGCGAGGGTGCACCCGCCGAGCTGGTGGGAGCCTGGGATGCGGGGCTGGCGGACTGGGGGAGCCGGGTGATCGCCGCACGCCTACGGTGGGTGAGCGAACGGCGGGAGGCCTTTCGATCACACGTCCATCGCATCGGCGGCGGCAGCGAGGCCCAGCTGGACTACGCCGGGTCGATCGATTTGGCGGAGGTGGGCGTGGAGCGGGCGGATATCGCCGCGGCATTGCTCGAGGCGCTGGAGCGGTCGCGGGAACGGGAGCGCCGGCGTGGGGCGACCCTGGTGGGACCGCATCGCGATAACCTTCGCATCCGGGTGCGTACCGACGGAACCGAGGCGTGGACCGACCTGCGGGCGTACGGTTCAGGAGGGCAGCAGCGTACCGCGGCAGTCGCGCTGCGAATGCTCGAGGCGGACAGCCGCCGCGAGACCACCGGCCGCGAGCCGCTCATGCTGCTCGACGACGTCTTTGCCGAGCTGGATCCCGGGCGCTCGCGACGCATCCTCGACTGGATCGAGGAGCGGGGTGAGGGGCAGGTGATCCTTACCGCGCCGAAGGCCACCGACGTCGAGGTTCGCGGGATGGTTCTCCCGCGCTGGGGGCTGCGAGAGGGGAGACTGTTTCCACTTTGACGCGACGGGTCCGTAGCGGTAAATTTCAGCGTCTACGACACTGGCCCATCCGCCCCGGAATCTGTGACGCGCGACGGCGACCGACCGCACCCACGATCGAACCGTGCTGCAGGCCCGCATCCCGTTCGGGGTGTGGCTCGCACGAGCGCCAGCCAACCGCAGCTCGTGCGGGACCTGCTGGCGAGCTATCTGGATCGGAGCGGGTTGCGGGAGGGGGTGGACGCGGCGGCGGTCTTCACCGAGTGGCCCGAGCTTGTCGGCCCCAAGATCGCCGCCGTAACGCGCGTGAAGCGGGCCGCCGACGGGGTACTCGTCGTGGGGGTGACGACCTCCGCCTGGCTGATGGAGCTCAGCCTGATAAAACAGGAGCTTCTCCGCCGGGTGAACGCGGGAAAGCAGGCGGCGAGATTCCGCCAAATCATCCTGGTAATGGACGGCTGATCCGGATGACGCAAGTCCGGTTCAGGCCGTCCGTTGTCGTTTGTGGGGGAGAGGTGGCACCAGGGGCCGAATCGGGTCGGAATTTTGGCACCTTCCCACCCTTCGGGGGTACCAATTAGCACTTCTTATCGCTTCGAACCCGCCCTACCAGAATCGATGGCAAAGACCAGCACAGCTCACGAATACAACGCGGGACAGATCCAGGTTCTCAAGGGCCTGGAGGCCGTCCGCAAGCGCCCCGGCATGTACATCGGGTCTACGGGTCCGCGAGGGCTCCATCACCTGGTGTACGAGGTCGTGGACAATTCCATCGACGAGGCGCTGGCGGGGTTCGCCGACACCATCGACGTGGTGATCCATCCGGACAATTCTATCACCGTCGTCGACAATGGTCGTGGGATTCCGGTGGACATCCATCCCACCGAGGGGCTGCCCGCCGTGGAGCTGGCGCTGACCGTTCTGCACGCCGGCGGTAAGTTCGACAATCAGGGGACGGGATCCTACAAGGTTTCGGGAGGACTGCACGGGGTGGGCGTGTCGGTCGTGAACGCCCTTTCCGAGTGGCTGCGGGTGATGGTGAAGCGCGACGGAAAGATCTACGAGATCGGCTTCGAGCGCGGAAACCGCACGGACCCGCTCAAGGAGGTGGGGAAGGTCCCCCCGCGTGAGACGGGTACCACGGTATCCTTCAAGCCGGATCCCGAGATCTTCCCGGATACGGATTATTCCTTCGACACGCTCTCCAATCGTCTGCGCGAGCTCGCCTTCCTGAACAAGGGCGTGCGCCTGACGTTGACGGATGAAAGACGCATCGACGAGGAAACGGGGCTCCCTCGCTTCGAGGAGTACCACTACGAGGGAGGGCTGAAGACCTTCGTCGAATACCTCCGCGGGTCGCGCAAGCCGCTGCACCCGGAGCCCATCTACATCGAGGCGTCGCGCGAGGAAGCGGAGATCGAGGTCGCGCTGCAGTACGACGACGGCTACAACGAGAACACGTTCACCTTCGTCAACAACATCAACACCCATGAGGGCGGCACACACCTCACCGGCTTCAAGTCGGCGCTGACGCGTACGATCAATGACTACGCCCGCAAGGCCGGGCTCTTCAAGAAGGGAGGGCTGGACGCCCTTTCCGGTGACGACGTGCGGGAGGGGCTGACCTGTGTGCTCTCGGTGAAGGTGAAGGAGCCGCAGTTCGAGGGGCAAACGAAGACCAAGCTGGGCAACAGCGAGGTGAAGGGGGCGGTGGAGAGCGTGGTGAACGATAAGCTCGCCGAGTTCCTGGAGGAGAATCCCTCGGCGGCCAGGGCGATCATCGAGAAGGCGCTCTCCGCGGCGCGCGCTCGCGAGGCGGCGCGCAAGGCGCGTGACCTGACCCGCAAGAAGAGCGCGCTGGAGACCGGCGTGCTGCCCGGCAAGCTGGCCGACTGCTCAGTGAACAACCCGGAGATCTCCGAGCTCTACATCGTGGAGGGTGATTCCGCGGGTGGTTCGGCCAAGCAGGGTCGGGACCGGTCCTTCCAGGCGATCCTTCCGCTGAAGGGGAAAATCCTGAATGTGGAGCGTGCGCGCTTCGACAAGGTGCTCTCGAACGACGAGATCCGGGCCATCATCACGGCGATCGGCACGGGGATCGGCGAGGACGAGTTCGACGTGGCGGGCGCCCGCTACCACAAGATCATCCTCATGACCGACGCGGACGTGGACGGCGCCCACATTCGCACGCTGTTGCTGACCTTCTTCTTCCGGCAGATGCGGCAGCTGATCGAGGAGGGGATGGTGTACATCGCGCAACCCCCGCTGTACCGCATCGCCAAGGGAAAGCAGGAAATTTACGCCTACTCGGACCAGGAGCGGGATGAGATCCTCGAGCGGCTCCGAGGGGACGGCGATGGCAAGGGGATCCACGTTCAGCGCTACAAGGGTCTCGGCGAGATGAACCCCGAGCAGCTCTGGGAAACGACGATGGATACGAGCAGCCGGCGGCTGTTGCGTGTGCAAATCGAAGATGGGATCGCCGCGGACGAGATCTTCACGAAGCTCATGGGCGATGAAGTCGAGCCCCGGCGAGCGTTCATCGAGTCCAACGCGCTCGGAGTGCGGAACCTGGACGTCTAGCGCGCCTAGCTGGCGCCGCCCTTCCTGCGGCGCCTCACCGGTTTTTCTTCGACGCCTTTTTCCGGCGCCGCTTCAGCCGGCTTATGCGCGCTCTTTTCTTTCGGTACGCGCGCCTGGAATTCGAAGCCGATCTTTCCGTCCGGGTTCTTTACGAGAAAGGCCTTGAAGCGACGTCCCTTCTTGGAAACAAAGCCGGTCAGGAGATCGGTTCGCCCGGCAGCCAGCAGCTTCTGCATCTGCTCGCGCTCGATGGGTTGCTGGAGGATGAGTCGCCCGGAGCGGAAATCGCAGGTCTTGCCCGGGCCGAGCGCTTTCTCGCAACTGTAGACCATGCCATGCTCGAATACGCGCGCACCGCACTT
>DASVBS010000006.1 GCA_036375715.1 Longimicrobiaceae bacterium
TCTGGCGATCGCCGTGGTGGGCGGGCTCTCCGTTTCCATGTTGTTGACGCTTTTCGTGGTGCCCTGCACCTACGTGATCCTCCAGCGCGCGGGCGACCGCTGGAAGGCATGGATCACCGGTCGCGCACCGGTACCCGCCACAGCCGCATCGCACCCTCAGCAGGTGGAAGTACCGGCTGGCGGTGACTGAGCGTGGTCTGAGAAAACGGGAGGGGCGCCGCGCGGCGCCCTTCTTCATGACTTCTTCACGAGGGTATGAGAACTGGGGTCAGGCATCGTCGGCTTGATTCCGCTCTCGGCACGAGTTCAGCCGGCGGACGGTGCACGGGCATATACCTCGAGCCAGGGGGCCCGCTCCCTGCGCTCGATCGTGGCAAGAATCTGCTTCACAACCGGCTCCTCGAGCCGGGCCCAGGGGAGGGTCCATCGGTCCGCGATGGGAACGAGGTTGTCGCCGACTACCCGCACCGACTCGAAACCTGCCTCCTGGAGCAGGCGCGCGAGCGAAGCCGCCGTGTAGCCGGTGCGGTAGGGGAAGCCCAGCAGGTTGTTGTGGGCGAGGGCCGCACGGGCAAACGACCTGCCCGGTCCCTCCAGGCGTCGCCGGTATCGCACATAGAACTCGCCGCTCGGCACGCGTATGGCGATGTGCCCTCCGGACCGCAGCCGATCGCGAGCGGCACGAACGACCTCCCGCGGGTTCGGTAGCTGATCAAAACAGTTCCAGATCACCACCGCGTCGTAGGGTGGCTCCATCGGGGCATCGGTGATCTCACCCTCGAACACGCGAAACCCGGCTTCGCGTGCGAAAGCGACGGCGGCCGGGTTCACGTCCACTCCGTCGACGACCCATCCTTTCGCTTTCGCGGCCGCCTGAAATGCCCCCACATAGCTGCCGATCTCCAGCGCCCGACCGGCATGCCCCACCAGCCGGGTCAGGCGTCGGGCCTGTCGACCGTAGCTGCGCTTCTGCGCCTCGAAGAGACCTTTCAGTACCCCCTGATCGAGAGCTTCGCCCGCATACAGATCGACCAGATCGCGGCTGCGCTCACGCGGGTTCCGGTAGATCGAGCCGCACTCCCGGCAGCGGCTGAGACGGATTGGCGGATCCTGGGAGAAGACCACGCGATCCATCAGGAAGCGCGGCGGAGTGCCCGGACGGAGCCGGCGAATGTGGAATTCCCACAGCTCCTCGAGCTCCCGCGAGATGGCTTCCCGAGATGCGACCTCGTCGTCGTCGGGACTGTCGCACACCGGGCAGGTAGCGAGCTCGTAGGCCGTGTTCATACGGCAATACTGCGGGCACGCACCATGCCGTTCAGCCGATCCGAAGGGACGCCATGAATGTGCGCAAATGTGCGGCGTTCCCGTCGCACATTCGGAGTCCTTGTGCAATGCGAATTTCCAGCGTAGGCTTCATACGCCCGTTGAATGTCCAGGTCGACATCCTTGACGAAGTGAGGATTGATGCCCGATCGGAGCGAAAAGGTCCAGGCGCGAGTTCGCGAGGAGCTCGAGAAAAATCCCGATGCGACCACGAAGGAACTGCAGGAGGCCGCCAAGAGCGTCGACGCGTCCATAGGTGAGCTATCGCTCCGCCAGTTCAATGCGGGCTATGTGCTGCCATTGAAGCGGAGCGGTGTCGGGCGCGGGCGGAAGGCAAAGACGGGTGCCGGTGCTGCCGCGGGAGCTGCGGGCGGGCGCCGCCGAGGAGGACGGAGAAGGGCGGCCCCACAGCCTTCCGCCGAGGCCCCGGCGCCGAGGCGCGCCGCCCGGGCCCCTACGGCGGCTTCGACGGCCAGCGGCGCTGCCGACATCGATCGGGATCGAGTGAGGAACACCCTCCTGGAGTTCGCGCGCGATTTCTCCGACGCCGAAAGTCGCGCGGAGATCGTCGGGGTGCTCAGCAATCTCGATCGCTACGTAGACAAGATCGTGCGGTCGCGGAAGTAAGCACGCAGCGGGGTCGCCTCGCGGTGGCCCCGCATCGCCCCCTGGCGAAGCAAACGTTGCAGGTGGAAAGACCACGCCCCGACCTATGAGAGCGGTGCTCAACGGCTTTCACGGGTCGGGGTGACGTGGGCTTTTTTGTGCTCCTTACCCGCGTTCAGAAGCGCAATCCTGAACCGAGCGGCGGTGGGAGATTCGGGACGTGCGGGTACGGACCGTCAGTCCAGCTCGCTCTCCGAGGTAATGATCTTCCCGACGAGTCCGTACTCCTGGGCCTCACTGGCGGAGAGCCAGAAGTTTCGCCTCGTATCCTCTTCGATGCGCTCGATCGGCTGCCCGGTCTGCTCGGCGAACAGCCGGTTCAGGCGCTCCCGCATACGGATGATCTCCCGCGCCTCGATGTCGATGTCGGCCGCGGTTCCGCCCACGCCGCCCGCGGGCTGGTGCAGCAGGAAGCGCGTGTGGGGCAGGCAGTAGCGGTCCTTCCGATCCACCGCCACGTAGATCAGCGCCCCGGCGCTCGCCACCCAGCCCGTGCCGATGATCCGCACCCGCGGCCGCACGAAGCGGATCATGTCGTGGATGGTGTCGCCGGACTCGACGTGTCCACCCTGCGAGTTGATGAAGATGTTGATGGGCTCCTCCGACTCGGAGGCCATCGCCAGGAGCTGGGCGATGACGCTGGAGGCGAGGCGCTGGTTGACCTCTCCGCTGATGATGATCGTGCGGTTCTTGAAGAGCCGCTCGCGAATCGGATCGGTCAGCGGAGTCGTCGGCATGTCCGACTTTTGCTGATCCGGGGCCTGCGCCGGCTCCTCGTCCTCGTCGTTCAGCCTGATGTAGTCGCTCATTTTGCTCGCTCGGTTCGTAAGGCCGCCGGGGTCGTCCGTCTTCCCCGTGCCGGCGCCGATCTACGGGTTCAGTCGAAATCCGTGGGGAGCTCCGGATTCCGCAGGTGGTCGAACATGCGCTTCAGCTGAGCGCCGGTGACCCTCCCCTCCGAAAGCGGCGGAAGCTCGTCCTCGCTGAAGAAGCCCACCTCGCTCGTCTCGACGCTGCCGTTCGCCTCGCCCCCGGTGATCTCGCATCGGATGAAGAGCTTGTACACTGACCACGGCAGGCGCGAGGGGGCGTGCCGATCCCGGTCGTACACCGCCAGCAGCTTCACCGCACGCGTGGTGAAGCCCGACTCCTCGAAGATCTCCTTCTCCACCGCCTCGCGCGGCGACTCGCCGGCGTCCGCCCAGCCGCCCGGCAGCGTCCACCTCCCATCCTCCACTTCGCGGACCAGCAACACCTGTTTCCCGCGAAAGACCACCCCTCGCACGTCGACCTTGGGAGTGGCGTACCCCTGCTCGGCCTCCAGCAAGCGACGCATCTCGTCTACCGGAAGGCCTGTCGGCTGCGCCAGCATCTCCGCCGCGATCTGCGTCAGCTCGTCGTACCTCTGTCGATCGAAAACGGTGCCTGCGTAGGTGCGCCCGTTCTGTGCCAGCGCCGCGATGCGCCGCGCCCACCTCAGCCACGGCCCGTCCACCATTCTGATCCGCTCCCGTCGCTCGAGTGCACGATGCTTGCCCCCGCGAGGCGGCGGGTCTATTACGTAGGCGCGAACTCCCGTATTCTCGTTTCCTACCCCTGGAGACACAAGTGCACGCGAAAAAGGTGGTGCTGGCATACAGCGGTGGTCTCGACACTGCCTGCATTCTCAAGGTGCTGCAGCAGCGCGGCTACGAGGTGATCGCCTACGTCGCCGACGTGGGTCAGCAGGAGGATTTCGACGAGATCGCCGATCGCGCCCGCCGGACCGGCGCGTCCAAGGTGTACGTGGAGAACCTGCAGCGGGAGTTCGTCACCGACTTCATCTTCCCGGCCATCGCCGGCAACGCCGTCTACGAGAACCGCTACCTGCTGGGGACGTCGCTGGCGCGCCCGGTGATCGCCAAGAAGCAGGTGGAGATCGCACTGGAGGAGGACGCCTCTCACGTGGCGCACGGTGCCACCGGGAAGGGGAACGACCAGGTCCGCTTCGAGCTTGCCTACGCGGCGCTCGCCCCGCACCTGCAGGTCATCTCGCTCTGGAAGGACCGCGAGTTCCTGCAGCAGTTCCGGGGTCGAAGCGACCTGCTCGCCTTCGCCCGACAGCACGACATCCCGGTCGAGGCCACCGCCGAGAAGCCATACTCCAGCGACGAGAATCTCATGCACCGCTCCTATGAGGCGGGGCTGCTGGAGGATCCCTTCGCTCCGCCTCCCGCGGACATGTTCAAGCTCACGGTCGCGCCGGAGGACGCCCCCGACGTCCCTGAACACATCGAGATCGAGTTCAAGGACGCGACGCCGGTGCGGGTCGAGAATCTCGACGACGGCACGGTCTATATCGATCCGCTGGATCTCTTCGTCTATCTGAACAGGCTGGGAGGGCGCCACGGCATCGGCCGCGTCGACATGGTCGAGAACCGCTTCGTGGGGATCAAATCCCGCGGCGTCTACGAGACTCCGGGAGGCACGATCCTGCACTACGCCCTGCGCGACCTGGAAGGCGTGGCCATGGACCGCGAAGTGTTGCGCCTGCGGGATATGCTTTCGCCGCGCTTCGCCGAGATCATCTACAACGGCTTCTGGTTCTCGCCGGAGATGGACTTCATCGCGGCCGCGTTCTCCCAGGCGGAACGGCTGATCGACGGGCGGGTGCGGGTCAAGCTCTACAAGGGGAACGTGATCTGCGAAGGGCGGGAGTCACCCAGCTCGCTCTACGATCGCGAGCTCTCGTCGATGGACGTGGCGGGCGGCTACGATCAGGAAGACGCTCGGGGCTTCATTCGCATCAACGCACTGCGGCTTCGCGCGCACAAGCTGATTCTCCGCAAGACGGGGCAGGACGAGTAGGATCGCGGTTCCCCGACGGAGCCCATCCTACTCACCCTACGCGGGATGCCGCTGCGATGAAGTCGGGGCGTCACCACTGCCCTGAGCCGCGAAAGAAGAGGATGCTGGCGACGATCTGAACCAAGTGGAAAAGGTCGTTGTGATCGAAGGGGCGGCCGTGCCAGACGCGAGTCTGCTGGACGGCTGCCCCTAGCAGCGAAATGGTCACGCCGCCCACGATCCACCAGCCCTCGCCGCCCAGCACACCCGCTCGCAGTCCCCAGCAGGCCACCAGCCCCAGTACGACCAGCGATATTCCCGAGTCCGCGGCGACGAGGCCAAAGCTCCACGATCCCCGCAAGCGCCAGAGCACGACCGCGAACTTCACCACACCTGCGCCGAGGAGCAGGGTGTGGGTCAGAGGAGAGATCCCTACCTGCGCCGCGACCACCATGAGGCTGAAGCCGACTCCCGCGGTGAGTACCAGGGTCAGTCGCCATAGGCGGCGGGAGGCCTCCGGCGATGCGCGATACCGCAGGCCGTGAAAGAGGCCTCCCATCAGCGCTGCGGCCGAGGTGAAACCGAAGGCGAGGCTCCACGCGGCGAACCAGCCGTCCGCACCGCTCTCCAGGCGCGCCAGGACGCGTACCGCCAGCGCACCCGCTACCAACGAGAGCAGCAGGTCGGTGAGCATGGTGATCTGCTCGGATTGGAGCGAAGGGGACTGCGTCATAGAAGCCCAACAGATCGCTCGCGGTGCGGTTCAGCTCGGAAGGCGTCGCAATGGTCGTGACAAGGATCGGGAATGCGTGCGGTTGCTCCCGCGCTCCACCCCGGTCGTGATGATCCGGCATCTACGTTGCGAGTGTCGGAGGAGTGTCCCCCTTGCCGTGCCCTCCTCCGGCCCCTTCGCGGGAAAATGCCGCCCCTGAGCTCAGCTGACCGCTCCGATCTCGCCCGCCTCGAGCGTTCGCGCGCGCTTGCGCGCCTCCTCGACACAGCCATCACCATTCCGGGCACGCGCTTCCGGATCGGTCTCGATCCGCTGCTGGGTCTGATCCCCGGCGTGGGAGATCTCGCGGGCGTCCTGCTCTCTGCCTCGATCCTCGTTGCCGCTGCGCGGCTACGGGTGCCCGTTCCGGTCCTGATTCGCATGGGCTTCAACATCGGCCTCGAGGCGTTGATCGGCACGGTGCCGATTCTCGGCGACCTGTTCGACGCCGGTTGGCGCGCGAACACGCGAAACGTCAGTCTCATCGAGACGCATCTCGCAAACCCTCTAGCCTCGGGGCGAGCCGGCAGCCGCTGGCTTTTCCTGACGGCGGCATCGATTGCCGTCCTGCTGGTGCTCCTGGTCGGCGCCGGCGCCTGGCTGGCGATCGAGCTGCTGCGGCTACTCGGGTTCGGTTGACCTACACCGCCTGGGAAACCCGCGTCCGCAGCCACGCGGCCACCGGACCGGCCCCGAGCTGCACCCAGAATTTGGCCAGAAGCAGGCCTGGCAGTGCCGCTGCCAGCGGGATGCCGGCGAGGGAGAGGAAGATCACGCTGTCGACCACGCTGCCCACAATTCCCGAGAGCACGACCGCCAGCACGAACCGACGCTCCTGCAGCGGAGTGTAGACCGCAAAGTCGACCAGCTCGGAGAAGAGGAAGGCCGAACCGGAGGCCACCGCCAGACGCGGGCTGACCAGCACCGAGAGCACCGTCCCCCCCAGAATCGCTACAATCGCCCAGCGACGCCCCGCCGCCCGCTGGACCACGTCACGCGCAACGAAGGTCACCCCTGCGGCGAAGGATCCGGAGGGAGCCATCAGACCAAACCCGACGGGGAGAAGGTGGGTCCCGTCCGGCAGCACTGCGGTGCCCACGTGCCGGATGAGCCAGTTCGCCGCGACGATGCTCGCGCAGTAGATGATCAGGGCCAGGTACGCCATTCGTTCCGAGCGACCGTATCAAATCACAGAAAGGCCGGCGACACGGATCGCCGGCCGGACGACCTGAGGGCCCCGCAGCTTCCTTCTTCGCGCCGGGGCTACATCCGCGGACCCTCACGCAGATGCGGACATCTGCTCCAGAAACAACATCTGAGTCGGATACGCGAAGCCGATTCCCGCCTCAGCGCAATCGCGCATGATCGTCAGGTTGATCTCCTGCTGAATATCCATGTAACGAGTGTAGTCGGGAACCAGCACGTAATACACAACCTCGTAGACGAGCGCCCATTCACCGAACGAGGAGAAATGTGCGCGGTCGAAGCGCACATCCTCCTGGGCCTCCACTGCCCGTCTAGCGATCTCGGCTGCCTGCCGGGCCAGCTCCGGTGGAGTGCCGTACGGGATCCGGAAGTTGAAAACCACTCTGCGCTCGAACATCCGCTTGTAGTTGCGGATGCGGCTCTGCAGAAGGTCGGAGTTGGAGAAGACGAGCTGCTCGCCGGAGAGGCTACGGAGACGGGTGGTCTTCAGCCCGATCTTCTCTACACTCCCCAACATGTCCCCGACCGCGATGAAGTCACCGTAGACGAACGGCTTGTCGAGAACGATCGAGAGAGAGGCGAAGAGATCGCCGAGGATGTTCTGCACCGCGAGAGCCACCGCCACGCCGCCGATCCCCAAACCGGCCACCATCGCGGTGACCTCGATGCCCAGGTTGTCCAGGGCCACGAGGACGACCACGACCCAGACCAGCACCATCCCGAGGAAGCCGAGGGCCCGCACCGTCGTGATGCTGGACGGATCGTCGGCGAGCTTGACCCGCGTGTAGTGCGTGACGTAGGCCCGGATGGCGGTGACTCCCCAGATGCCGATCTGCGCCAGGGTCGCCAGGGCTGCACCACGAACGACGATTCTGCGGACATCCTCGGGAAGGTCCAGGAAGAGACTTCCCGCCCAGATCGCGACGACGGCCAGGTACCAGGTCCGGGTTGCGGAGACAGATTCGGCCGCGACGTCGTCGACGTCCGTGCGCGTGGTACGGATCAGACGACGTAGCTGTGGGAGTGCAAACCGTCTCAGGAGGCTGAGCCCCGCGAACACCAGCAGGCCGGTGGCGAGCGCTAGGATCCAGGTGTACAGTGTGTTGTGATAGAATTCCCAGGCCGCAGGCTCCAACGTCATCTCCCTATAGCTGGTCCACGTCTGCCACTTTCCAGAGCTCGTGTCGTGTCAGGCCGGGGTCCCGTCGCGCCGCCTCGCGCAGGGAGCGCAACTCCTCCCGGCTGATGAGCTGCTTCCGCACGAGCATCTCGGCGAGCTGCTCGAGGAAGTTGGCATAGAACACGAGCGGAGCGCGGCTGCTGTCGGCGTCGGTCTCCGGTTCCTCGTCGGCGACCTCCAGACCGGGGTCGGAAAGCGAGATCCGGTACTTGACCCGGTCCTCGAAGGGGGACCACTCCTCCACCTCCAGCCGCATGCGCCGGGGTTCGTCCTGGATCCCCTGACGAACCACGGCGAAGGTTCCCTGTTCCATCGCCTTCCGCCGCAGGTCGAGCACGTCCTGCTCAGTCCCCACCAGCTTCGCACGAATTCGCAGGCCCGTCGCAGAAGCCTCTTCCCGGTACTCGTAGGGGTGCAGCTCCAGATCGTCGAGAATGAGGGAGCGAAGTGAGAGCTCCTCGGCCTCGCGCAGGATCAGCGTGTAGGTGTGGACGCCGGCGGATTCGCCGTAGGAGTTCCAGGAAACGCACCAGCGACCGGTGAACTCGCCCTGCTCGTCTTCGCTTCGCAGGGGTCGCTCACCGATGGTTGGCAAGAGCGTGGCGAGACGCTGGTGAAGGGCAGCGTCGGCGGTAACCACCCAGCCGTGCAGCTCCTGCAGCGACCGCCCGGTGTGGAGAGAACGGACCGAAGTCTCCTTGCGGATCTGAACGGCCAGCGGCGGGCCGTCCTGCAGCTGGAGACGAACTGTCTCTGGAGGAGCCATACGGTCTCAACCTCTCGAGGAACGCCCGCGCCCACCACCAGCGGCAGGACGCGGCGACCAAATTAGACCGTACGACCGCTCCGCGGCAAACCCGATCCGCGCGGGAAGCGTCTACACGACCTGCGGCTCGATCACTTCGTGATCGGAGCTCAGCTGCTCCAGGTACTCGGGCGTGCAGTACAGTCGGATCTCCCCCCGCTCGCGGTTCCGCATTCTCTGGCGCGCAAAGCAAACCGCCCGGCGGGCGGTGCAGAGCTGCTCCAGCGCCTCGGTGGCGCGGGCGTCGTCGGCTGTCACTCCGCCGCTGTCCTCCGGCCGGAGCCACCCCAGGTCCGCTGCAACCTGAGCTGCCGAGATCGCGTCGTTCGCGCTCGGATTGAACGGATCCCCGCCAATCTGCTGGATCAGCCGTTCCCTCTCGGTCAGAAATCGATAGACCAGTTCGACGTCCTGACGCACGCGCTCCGGGTCGGGAGCGGGGTGCGCTGTGCAGGAGACCAGCTCAGACCATTCATAGCCGGGGACGTCACTCGGCTCACCCCGGCGCCATCGCTCGGATGCTTGCTGCTCCGCCGCCTTCCGGTCCGGGGCACACACCCGGTACACCGCTCGTTGTCGGTGCACCACCTCTACTTCGAACTCCCGCTTCATGTCGTTGGCTGCTCCTACGTAGAAGGCATTGCAGCGGATCCTTGCAATCCCCGTGCTCCATCGCAGAGAAGGCCCCCGAAAGTGTGCCCGGAACGCCACGCCGTCCGCGTTAAGACGGCCCGGTGGGGTGCCGAAGCTCTTCAGAACCTCGAGCAGGCCAATGCACCCTCCCCGCGCCCGATGCCGGTCCATGCACCCGCGCCGGTGGTGATCCAGGAGATCGGAATGAACGCATCAGCCACGAGCCAGGAGCGGAGTGGCGAAAAGAGGGATGACCTCTTCGTCCTCCATTCGCACCACTACCATGCCGCGCTCCTGCGCGTGCTCTATGAGGCCTCCGGAATCGACGCGGTCCGGCTGCTGGAAGAGGCTGTCGGGGTCTGCGACGAAGTCTTCGCCGAGCCGGTTGAGCCCTCGAACGACAATGCACTCTCCCTGGTCGTGGAAGGGTTTCGGGCATCGGGGTTGGGGACGCTCGTGACGGACGCCCTTGCGACGGGCGGCACGGGGAGGGCTGAGCTGCGGGATTCCCATTCGGCGACCGCCTGGCGCCTGCGCTATCCCCCCGCCGACCGGCCGGTCTGCGGAATCGCCTCCGCGGCGCTGGGACGGTCGCTCAGCCTGCTTCTCGGGGAGCCGCGACGGTCCCGCGAGCTTGAATGCGCCGCAATGGGAGCGGAGCGGTGTCTTTTCGAGGTCGTGCCTGGCGAGCTTCGCGCGGGAGAAGCCGCGGCAGCGACCCGCAGGAACGTCGCACACGGAACCAGAGGATCCAACCCTCCCATCCCTAACAACGCCAGCGGGTCGGCGAGGAGTGCGCTCACCGACATTGATTCCCCCGCTGAGGTGTTCGCCCGGGCACATGAGCTGCCCGGTTCCCCGCTCGTGGCGCTGCCGGTCGACTTCTACGCGGCTATCACGCACCTGTTCACCACCGAGATCCCACGCGTCCGCGGCGCGAAGTTCGCGAACCTTCCCGGTATCCTGCTCACCGAGGCGGCGCATCGGAACGGCTTCCACCTGTTCGGGGAGGCACTTGAGGCGCAGGATCTGGATGGCGTAGACGAAGCGACTCGGGCGGAACGTCTGCTGGATGTGCTGGGCCGGCTCCGCTGGGGCACGTGGCGCATCCAGTCGTTCCTCCCGGGCGAGCGGTTGATCGTGCGGGCCTCTGATTCGTATGAGGGTCGCGGCCACCGCCGTCTCTTCGGTCGGACCCCGGCACCCCGCTGCACCGTCGCCGGCGGCGCACTGGCGGCGCTGATGAACCTGCTCTACCGCTCACCCTCGGAAATGCCCGCCCAGGCGCTCACACCCTCCTTCTACCACACACTCTTCCGCAATCCGCATAGCTTCCGCGCCGCGGAGACCCGCTGCGTGGCGATGGGAGATGCCGTTTGCGAGATCGTCGTAAACCCGCTGACGGTGTAACGACGGAGGCGAGGACTGTCGGAAGGGCGGGCACAGCGATCGAAACTGCCGGATCGGGGGGCTGATTGCAGCGGGGAGGGAGGTGAGTAGGGACGATGCGGCTATCCTCTCCGCGACATGGATCCGGACGAGAGGAGAATTCTAGCTAGCGGCTTCCCTTCAGCCAGCGCAGCAGCTCGAGCAACGAAGGAAGAGCAACAAGGAAGCCGACGCTTCGCAGGCCGAGGTTTCCGTAGGCCGCTTGCAGGGTGAAGCGGTCGGTGCGCAGGGCTTCCGGGAGCCTCCGAAGGCTGGGGATGAGGCGAGGTAGGCGGGCGTACGCGGCCGTCTGGTGGGGAAACTTGTTTTGCAGGTACGCTTCCTCGTCCAGCATGGTGGGGTAGTAGACGAGCACCACCATCGCAGTGAACAGGACGGCTCCCAGCAGCGGATCGCCCACGGTGATGAAGAGGGCGAGAAACATCGCCAGGCTACCCGAGTAGAGCGGATGCCGCACCATCCGGTAGATCCCGGTGCTGGTGATCTCCTGGTTCTTCCGGAGATTTCCCGATCCCCACACGCGGATGCCGACCCCCGCGATCATCAGGACCCACGGCAGCAGAAAGGCCGGATCCAGACGTGGGTGGATGAGGTCGGATGGCATCGCCGGCCCGAACCACGCGAGCACGAGGACGGCCGCCACGAAGATGGCCGTCAGGAACGGACGCCGGCGACGAATCCAGCGGATGACTTTTCCCGGAGCGCCGTGATCCCGACGCTGTGACGCGGCCACCCCGGCTGTCAATCGAGGAGCCGCAGGGGCATGACGAGGCAGAGGAAGTCCGGGGTGTCCTCGTTGCCGATGGGCTCCATCGTTGCGGCCCGCTCCGGCGCCTTGAAGCTCAGTTTCACCTCGTCCGTGGGCATGTACCGGAGCAGCTCGAGCAGATAGTTCGCATTGAAGCCGATCTCCAGCGGAGCGCCCTCGTACTCCACCGCGAGCTCCTCCGAGGCCTCACCGAGATCGGGCGTCTGTACGGAGAATTTGAGCATCGGCCCACCCAGGGAGAGGCGGATCCGGTGGGTCTGATCGGAGGCGACGATGGCCATTCGCCGGATCGCCGCGTTGAGCGCGGCCTTGTCGGCGATCAGGATCTTATCGTTGTCCTTGGGGATGACCTGCTCGTAGTTCGGATAGGGGCCTTCGATCAGCCGGGTGTAGATCTGTACCCCGTTGCCCCGGAAGCCCAGGTGGTTCTCGGAGCGGCCCACCTCCACCTCGTCTCCGGGCGCAAACAGCTTCTGCACCTGCGCCAGCGCGCGCGGATGCACGATCAGATCAGCGGTGACCCCCGATCCCTGCCGAGGGACGGTCATCTTGGCGAGGCGATGGCCGTTGGTGGCGACCATCCGCATCTCCCCCTCGCGCAGCTCCCACAACACGCCGTTCAGAATCGGCCGGGTCTCCTCGGTCGACACAGCGAAGGCCACATGAGAGATCAGCTGGTTCAGCTCGGCCCCCGTGAGCTGCCAGCTGGTGTCGAAGCTGACGCTCGGGAAAGCCGGGAACTCGTCCTTGGGCAACCCGTTCAGGCGGAAGCGGGTACGCCCGCTGTTCAGGGTCACGGCGTCACCCTGGGTAGCCACGACGACCGGGGAGGGTGGGAGCTCTCGGGCGATCTCCTGGAGCTTGCGAGCGGGTGCGGTGATCGCCCCCACCTCCTCGACCTCTGCCGGCACACGAACCGATACGGCCGTATCCAGGTCGGTCCCGCTGAAGCGCACGCCGTCCCCCTCGGTCTCGACGAGGAGATTCGACAGAACCGGCAGCGTCGTCCGGGTCGGAATGCTCCCCACGACGGCCGCCAGCCCCTCCTGTAGCTTCTCCCGCGTAATCGTGAATCTCATCTCGGTCTCGTAAGCGTCCGGTAACGGGACCACCGTCCGGTGGGCCAAGGATCATCCCGGCGACGGACGTGCACCCGAGGGGGTCCACGCCGCGATTCCACAGGGAACTACACCAGCACCACCCTGATTGATTTACCTCGTAACAGTAGTAGAGGACGTGGAAAGGTGGAAAGCCGCACTGACATCTCCGTAACCGCTTGCGGCTCACCCACCTGTGCCGCTGCTTGACGCTGTGGAAACGGTGCGGAAAGCGGCTTCGTTACTCCACCGCCAACTTCAGCTTCCCACAGTCACGAAATCTCTCCACATCAATCCCCACAATTTCCACTCCGTTATCCACCGCCGTCTCGCGCTCAGCCCCGGCCGCCGGTGAGCTGGCGTCGCAGCTGCTCCACCCGCGCGGCTAGCTCGGGATTCGTCTGGAGCTCCTCCTCCACCTTGGTGATGGAATGGATCACGGTGGAATGGTCCCGGCCCCCGAACAGGCGTCCGATCTCCACCAATGAGAGGTCGAACAGCTCCTTGATCAGGTACATGGCCACCTGGCGGGGCACGGTGAGCGTCTTCGTCCGCTTCGGCGATTGCAGCGCCTCCGGAGAGACCTTCCACTCCTCGGCCACCTTGCGGCGGACGAGGTCGGGACTCACCTGCTCGGCGTCCTCGGGAGCAGCGCGCAGCACGCCCCCGAGCACCTCGCGCGCGAGGTCGAGAGTGATCTCCCGGCGAGTGAGCGAGGAGTAGGCGAGCAGTTTGATCACGGCGCCCTCGATCTCGCGGACGGACGAGGTGCAGTGCCGCGCGATGAACTCGAGCACCTCCTCCATCGAGGAGATCTCGAGGCCGTCCTCCTCCACCCGATTCCGCAGGATCGCCACCCGGGTCTCGAAGTCGGGCGGCTTGATGTCTGCCACCATCCCCCACTCGAAGCGGGAGATCAGCCGATCCTCGAGACCGATCTCCTTGGGGGGACGATCGGAGGTCAGGACGATCTGCCGCTGCGCGTCGTAGAGGGCGTTGAAGGTGTGGAAGAATTCCTCCTGCGTCCTCTCCTTCCCTTCGAGGAACTGGATGTCGTCCACCAGCAGGAGATCGATCTGCCGGTACGCGCGCCGAAACTCGGCCATCGTCCCTTCCTGGATCGCGTTCACCAGCTCGTTGGTGAAGCGTTCCGAGGAGATGTAGACGACACGCTTCTCGGGCGATTTGGCCGCGATCGCGTGCCCGATGGCGTGCATCAGGTGCGTCTTGCCGAGCCCCACGCCGCCATACAGGAAGAGCGGGTTGTACATGCGGGCCGGCGCCTCCGCCACGGCGTGCGCGGTGGCTGCGGCCAATTGATTGTTGTTCCCGACCACGAAGCGGTCGAAGGTGTACCGCTCGTTGAGGGGGGTGCCGACGCGGGTGTGGCTGCTCGACGTCGAAACCTTTACGAAAGGCGCTTGCGGCGTACGGGGAGCCGAGCTTGCTGGCGGTGCTGCGGCGTCGAGGCCCATGGGCAGTGGAAGCTGCTGAAGGTTCGCCTCGCCGTCGTGCCGCACGGAGAGCCGGAGTCTGCGGCCGAACAGCTTCTCGGAGAGGGAGGAGAGGAGCTCGGCGTATTTGTCCTCGACCCAATCCGCTGCAAAGGGATTGGGAGTGGCGATGATCAGAGTGTCTTGCGAGAAGGCGACCGCCTCGGTCGGGGCGAGCCAGGTCCGGTAGGCTTGCTCGGGCAGCGTCGCCCTGGCCTCGTCCAGGATCTGCGACCAGACCTCGGCTGCGGTCAACTCCATGCAACCCCTCGAAATCCCACGAGCTGTCTAACGGAAGCGGAGCGCCAACCTAGGCGCCGGCTGTGGAAAAGTCAACCCGTGGACGTCTCCCTAGAGGAAGGCTCGCAGCTCCTGCTGACACCCCTCCTCACGAGGCCCGGAAGGGGCCGGAAGCCTGCCTCGAGGCACCCGCAGCGAAGACCAGTCAACGACCATCCGCACGGCCTCCGATACACCTTGACGCCGGCACAGCGGTTGACGTCAGCAGCTCGAGCGACTAATTTCCACGGTCTATGTCGCCGCAGAAACCGTGATCATCGAACTGCCGTAAGAGGATCTGATGAAGCCGTCCTATCGTCCGCGCAATCGCAAGCGCATCAACAAGCATGGATTTCGCGCTCGCATGGCGACCAAGGCCGGGAGGAAGGTCCTCAACGCGCGTCGTCGCAAGGGGCGGCACCAGCTGGTGGTTGCGATTCGCGGCAAGTAGGCGGTCCTGCCGCCCGTGCCCTGAGATGGAGGGGGCGCGTCCGGGGGGGCGAAAGGGATTCGGTCTCCCGAGAATCGCCCGTATCACGGCTTCCGGAGAGATCCGGGCGTTGTTCAGACGGGGGAAGCGGAAGAGAACACGTCATCTGGATGTGTTCGTCTCCACTTCCCCCGTCTCGCATTCGCGACTGGGGCTGGTCGTGCCGAAACACAAGCAGACGGCCGTCCGGCGAAATCGCCTGAAGCGGCGACTCAGGGAGGCGGGTCGGCGCGAGTTGCTACCGCGCCTGGACGCCGGCGGTTGTACCTTCGATGTGCTGATTCGCGCCCGCCCCGAGGCGTATGTGGCCAGCTATGAGTCGCTCCGAACGGAGATGGTCCGGCTCGCCGAGGAGCTATGCTCCAGCGCATCCTGATTGCCGCGGTTCGCTTTTATCGTACTGCGATCTCGCCGCTCACGCCGCCTTCGTGCCGGTTCACTCCGACCTGCTCCGCCTACGCTCTGGAGGCCATTGAGCGGTACGGAGCGGCCCGGGGGAGCTGGTTGGCTCTGCGCCGGCTGCTGCGATGCCACCCCTTCTGCAAAGGTGGGTATGACCCCGTGCCCTGAGCCGCCGACATCACGCGGAGCCCGGAGATCGCCGGGCGAATCTACATGGCAGACGGTCGCGGGCCGTTCTTCGGCCGCGCGATCCCGATCGGATTGACCTGAATGGAAAAGCGTCTGCTCCTCGCGGTGCTGCTGATCAGCGCCGTGATGGTGATCACGAACCTTCTCTTTCCGCCACCACCGCCCGTCGAGGAGTCTGCGGGCGAACCGACTGACAGCGTGGCCGCGGTCAGTACGCCCGCTGCACCCGCGGTCGCCGCCCCGGTGATCACGGCACCGGAGGATACGGTCGCGGCGGACACCGTCGTGGTCACCTCAGGCCTGTACCGCTACGCCTTCTCCACCCGTGGCGCGTCGCTGGTGCGCGCGGAGCTCCCGGAATACCCGTCGTATACCAGACCGGGCGAGTCGGTTCAGCTCGCGCCCGAGGACGCGGACGAGTTCCTCTCGCTCCGCCTGGTCGTCGGCTCCGATACGATCGACCTCAGCCGCGTAGTCTTCACGCCGAACCTGGCGTCGATCACGCTGGCCGAGGGTGGTGAGCCGCAGACGTTGCGCTTCTCCTACGCCGACCCGTCGGGCTTTGGCGTCAATCTCAGCTACACCTTCCAGCCCGACCGATACCTGATCCGCGTGCGGGGGGAGGTGATCGGTCTCGCCGGCCGGCCGGCCACGCTGGTGACCGCAATGGGTCCCGGGCTGGCGCCGCACGAGGCTCGAGATCACCACAGCGAGCGAGAGCTCGCGGTGGTGCTGCGCAGCGACGGCGACGTGGAACGGCTGCGCATGGCCAACCTGCAGGGTAGCGTTCCGCTGCCGGGCCCCATGACCTGGGTGGGGTTGAAGGACAAGTACTTCGTTGTCGCCCAGATCGCTGGAGACGAGCATCCCTTCACGCAGGGAACCGCTACCCGCCTCCGCGACGTCAGCCACTTCTTCGTGGAGGGTGAGGACACGATCGCGGCGAGCCTACCCCGGGCGGAGGTGATCGCCGCGCTGCCCGTGTCGGCCGACGGGGTAGTCGAGTACGACCTCTATGCGGGGCCGCAGGACTTCCAGCAGCTCGCCGCCGCCGGGTACGAGCTGGAGGACGTCACGCAGTACGCGTACGCCTGGCTGGAGCCGGTCATTCGCCCGTTTGCGGCCCTCATCCTTATCATCCTGGACTTCCTGCACGACACCCTCGACCTCGCCTACGGATGGGTGCTCGTGATCTTCGGCGTGTTCCTGCGGATCCTGCTGTGGCCGTTGAACGCCAAGGCATTCCGTGCCCAGCTGAAGAACATGGCGGTCACACCGCTGATGCAGGAAATTCGCGAGAAGTACAAGGATGATCCGCAGAAGCAGCAGGAAGCGCTGATGCGGCTCTACAAAGAGCACGGATTCAACCCGCTCGCGGGCTGCCTCCCCATGCTGCTACCGTGGCCGGTGCTGATCACGCTGTTCTTCGTCTTCCAGAACACGATCGCGTTCCGGGGCGCGGGCTTCCTCTGGCTGCCCGACCTGTCTCTGCGTGACCCGCTGTACGTCCTGCCCCTCTTCCTGGTGGCGTCGATGTTCGCGATGCAGTGGGTGACGACACAGATGAGCGGCGTGGAGCAGAACCCGCAGATGAAGATGATGATGTACGTCCTTCCCATCATGATGGGCATCTTCTTCTACAGCATGCCCGCGGGTCTGAACCTCTACTACGCGACCACCAACGTCGCCGGGCTGCCGCAGCAGCTGATGATCGCCCGGGAGCGGCGCCGGGCGCAGGAAGAGATGAAGGCACAGAAAGGCTCGCCCCGGCCGGCTCCGATGCCTTCGGGCTCGAAAGGCCGGAAGAAGAGGCAGGCTCGCGGCTGAACCGCCTTCCGTCCGATGCGCGGCATCTTCGACGACACCATCGCCGCCATCGCGACCCCTCCCGGCCGTGGGGCGGTGGCGCTCGTTCGGGTTTCCGGACCTGCCGCCGCCGCCCTCCTCCTCCGGATCTGTCCCACCCTGAAAGGTGAGCTACCTCGACCGCGCGAGCCGCGGCTGCTCGCCGTCGTACACCCGGAACGGGGTGAGCGACTCGATCATGCCCTGGTTACCTACTTCCCCGGGCCGGCCAGCTACACTGGCGAGGACACGGTCGAGCTCTCCACCCACGGAGGAATGCTCACCCCGCAGTTGGTGCTGGACGCGCTGTTGGCCGCCGGGGCGCGCCAGGCGGAGCGCGGCGAGTTCACGCGGCGTGCGTTGTTCAACGGCAAGTTGGATCTCCTGCAGGCCGAAGCCATCGGCGACCTGATCGACGGCCACTCCCCAGCCCTGCACCGCGTGGCGGTTCACCAGATGGAGCGCGGACTGTCGCGCCGCGTAGAGGAGCTACGCCGAGAGGTGATTCGCCTGGAAGGGATGGTCGCCTACTCGATCGATTTTCCCGAGGAGGACGAGCCGCCTGTCCCGCCTGAGCAGATCGACACGGCCGCCGTGGCGGTGATGGAGCGTCTCGAGGCGCTGGTGCGTACCGTGCCGCACGGCGAGCTGCTGCGTTCGGGAGCAATGCTGGTGCTGGCCGGGCGTCCAAACTCGGGAAAGTCCTCCCTCTTCAATGCCCTGCTTGGGCTCGAACGAGCCATCGTTACCGAGATTCCCGGAACGACGCGCGACGCTCTGGAGGCGGAGCTGACCCTGGAGGGATATCCCTTCCGGCTGGTGGATACCGCCGGGCTTCGCCCCGCGGCGGACCGGGTGGAGGCGATCGGGATCGAGGTTGCCCGGCGCTACCTGGAGGCAGCCCAGCTCGTCCTCTTCTGCGTGCCGGCGGGACGCGAGATCGATTCCGAGGAGCAGGGCTTCCTCGCGTCCATGCCGGAGGAGCGGCGGTTACTGGTGCGGACGATGAGCGATCTCCTGGGGCGAGAGGCGGAAGACGGAAATGGGGAGAGCTCAGGCAGTGTGGCCGTCTCGGTCATCACTGGTGAGGGGTTGGACGCGCTGCGACGGGAGGTGGTCACGCGAGTGTTCGCCGGGTTGCAGGAGCTGGACGGGGAGGTCCCGCTCGTCACCCGTGAACGACATGCGAGGGCGCTGCGCGGCGCGCTGGAGGAGCTGAGCGCCTTCCGGAAGGCGATGCGTGATGGCGTTCCCATGGAGCTGGCGGCGACCCACCTCGGCACCGCGGCACTGCGCCTCGAGGAGCTTATCGGCGTCGTCACGCCAGACGACGTACTCGCTGAGGTGTTCGGATCCTTCTGCGTGGGGAAGTAGCTTTCGGGCCATTCTGCGCCCATCTGAGCTGTTCGGCGCCTGAAATCGACCTGTGGGTCGCCCTCGGTGGGGATCGTGTGTTTAAAGCGATTCTGGCGATTCGGTTTCTTCGGGTTGTATTCGGGTCTCGCCGCGGACTCTCAACCCTATCGATCGGAGGCAAGAGGATGCGCTATGCGACAATGGCACTGCTCGGAGTGCTCGTGGCGGGACTGTGGCCCATCGAGGGGAGCGCCCAGGAGGCCGGCTCGCAAGTATCGCTGTGGGAGCGGGCCGCGCCGGGCGCGGTCGGTGACTCGGCCTCCGATCGACCGACCATCACGCCCTATCTGCTCCCGGCGACTCAGCGCCCGAGGGCGGCGGTCGTGGTATTCCCTGGAGGAGGCTACGGACACCTCGCCGTCGACCATGAGGGTGACCAGGTCGCGCGCTGGCTGAATTCGCTCGGGATCAACGCCTTCGTTGTGCGCTACCGGCTCGGTCCCCAATACCACCATCCGGCGATGATTCAGGATGCGCAGCGGGCGATCCGGACGGTCCGGGCGCGTGCACGGGAGTGGGGCATTGATCCGGCGCGCGTCGGGGTGATCGGGTTCTCCGCCGGAGGTCATCTCGCGAGCACCACCGGCACCCATTTCGATGACGAGATCCCGGTGCTCGGGGACGAGGTGGATCGACAGTCGGCGCGCCCGGATTTCATGATGCTGATCTACCCGGTCATCACCATGCAGGCGAGCTACACCCACCGCGGCTCGCGAACCAATCTGTTGGGGGAAGACGCGGATCCCGCCCTGGTGTGGGAATTGTCGAACGAGACTCAGGTGACCCCGCGTACGCCCCCGACCTTCCTGGTGCACACGACGGATGACGCCGGTGTGCCGGTGGAGAACAGCCTGCGATTCTACCGGGCGCTCCGCGAAGCGGGGGTGCCTGTCGAAATGCACCTCTTCGAGACCGGGCGTCACGGTTTCGGCCTGGCGCCGGACAACCCGGTGCTTTCGCGCTGGACCGCGCTGGCGGAGGCGTGGATGCGGAGCCACGGCTGGCTGGGGGAGGGAGTCGGCTGAGTCGCCGAGCGAACAACCTCGGGACGGATGCAGAACGGCTTCGCCCCATGGGAGGAAGCCGTTTGCTTTGCGGACAGCTAGTGAGCGATCTCGAATCCGCCAGTAGGCGCCACGTCGGCCGGTTCTCGCTCCAGGCGGTCGACGCGGGCGGCCGGGGGACCCCTCCGCAGCCGGGAAGCGAAATCGTCCAGCGCGTCCACCGTGCCGCGGGCGACGACCTCGACGACCCCGTCCCTCCGGTTGCGCACGAAGCCGGAGATCCCCAGGGCGTTGGCTTCCTGCCGGGCCCACCAGCGAAAGCCGACGCCCTGCACGCGGCCGTGAATCAGGAAGCGCTCCGTCCGCTGGGGCGTGGCTTCACCCGTAATCCGGCTCATCGTCCAGTTCGGACGAGGTTTCCTCGTGACCGCCGAGCGGGATCCCCAGGGTGGCGAGCACGGCGCCCAGGCCACCCTGCTCTTCGATGAAGGTGCGGATCTGCTGCGAGATTGCGGCACTGATCCCGCCCATGATCGCGCCTTTGATCTGGTTCTTCGCCTTCGCCAGCGCGGGGCGGCTGCTCTCGGCTTCGTCGCTGTCGCCCGCGAGCAGGAAGCCGAGTGCGAACGCGATCCCGAGTGCGGCCAGTGGATTTCGCTCAACGGCGCGGAGCGCGCCGGTACGCTCCTCGAGCTTTTCCTCTGCTGCGTCGAAGAGGCGCCCCGCGCTGCGGCGTGCGCGGTGTGCGGCGTCGCCCAGGCGATCGCGGAGCTCTCCTCCGTGTTCGAAGGCCTCCGCCGCGCGGTCGCGTAGGCTCTCCCCCTCGCGCTCGGGATCCTGTCCAGGGGCGTCGAATTTCCCGCTCATCCCCACGCCCTTGTCGGGCTGGGAGGAGAGGTGGGCGTGTACGTCGCCGCTGCCGCTGCTGCTGGATTCCATGGAAGCGTCCTGTCGTTGCGGTCGGGGTCAGCCTCTGAGGTCGCGCTTGAGCTCCTGCATCTCGGCTCGGGCCCAGTCGCGATCCTCCTTGAGAGTGGCGATCGTCGCGTCCGGACCCTGCAAGGCGCGCAGGCGCCTCATCCCGGCGAAGCCGAAGAGGGCACCGATCAACAGGTAAACCGCCCCGACGATCAGTGCGGAAGCCCAGTAGTTGCCGAGTAGCTGCCCGACGAGGATCACCAGGAAGGCGGTGAGAACGAGGCCACCCGCGGCGGCCAGCCCGCCGGCTATCGCGAGCTTGAGCACCCCGTTGGTGGTCTGGCGAACGCTCTGCCGAACCTCGGCTTTCGCGAGGGCGATCTCCTGCCGGATGAGCGCCGAGCTGTCCTGCGCGAGCTGTCGGAACAGCGGGGCGAGCTCGGGCTCGCGCCCGACCGGGCGAGGTGGAGCTTCGGTGGGCGGAATCGAGACCTTGGTTGCCATGGGGATACCTCAGCGCAGGAGTTTGCCCACCAGCCACCCGGCCGCCACCGCAGCCAGCAGGGTCGGGAGCGGTCGCTCGCGGAGCTGGCGCTCCAGGAAGCCGGTCAGACCAGCGCCATCGTCGGCCCCCTCCTCGGGGGACGGTGCCCCACGGCGGTGCTCGCGTTCCATACGATCCCAACTCGCGCGCTCAAGCCGCTCCGCCGCCTCGAAGAGCTCGGCAGACTGTCGACTGGGGCGGTCTTCTCTCTGCTCGTAATCGGAGGGGCCGCCCACAGGGGCGGCGGGTTCCTCGTTCGGCATCATCTCCTCCTCCCAGGGACGCAGGCAAGGCCGCAGGGAATTTGTCAAAGGTGCAATGGATGTGCCATCCCCGGAGCCGAGGCGGGGACGGAACGGGCCTTCTTCTTCGAGGTGGAAGGATGGTGTGACGGGTGTCCGCGGGGGGATGGTTTCACGTGGAACCTGCTTCTGGGAGGGGCGTAGTAGCGCACGCTTTTCGTGAACGCAAACCCCTGCTGGGTCGAGTGTGATGGAGCGAGCGTACGATGTGATCGTGATCGGTGGGGGCCACGCGGGCGTGGAGGCGGCCGCTGCCGCAGCCCGCCTGGGCGCCACCACGCTGCTTGTCACGCCCAACTTGAGCGCGATCGGTCAGATGAGCTGCAATCCCGCGATTGGCGGGGTGGCGAAAGGGACGGTCGTGCGGGAGGTGGACGCGCTCGGCGGGGTGATGGGCCTGGCGACGGACCGA
The DNA here is from genome assembly GCA_036375715.1 of Longimicrobiaceae bacterium. Lineage (NCBI taxonomy): Bacteria > Pseudomonadati > Gemmatimonadota > Longimicrobiia > Longimicrobiales > Longimicrobiaceae > Longimicrobiaceae bacterium. The sequence continues at coordinate 22,024 of DASVBS010000006.1, forward strand.
GCGCGCATCCAGTTCCGGATGCTGAACCGCTCCAAGGGCCCGGCGGTCTGGGCGCCGCGAGCGCAGTGCGATCGCGGGCTGTATCCGCGGGTGGTGCGTGCCCTGCTGGAGGAGCTCGAGCTGCTTCGCTTCTTCCAGGGAATGGTTGGCTCGCTTCTGCTGGAGGGGGACCGGGTGACCGGGGTGCGCACGGAGGACGGGGTCGAGTTCCGGGGACGCTCGGTGGTGCTCACCACGGGAACCTTTCTGCGCGGTCGCATTCACGTCGGAGGGTCCCCGACGGTCGCGGCCGGACGCGCCGGCGAGCCGCCTTCGGTCCGGCTGGCGGAGCAGCTGGAGGCGCTCGGACTGGAGGTGGCACGCTTCAAGACGGGAACCCCACCGCGCGTCGATGGGCGCTCGGTGGACCTCGACCGCCTCGAGGTGCAGGAGGGCGAGCTGCCGGAGTATCGCTTCTCTGCGTGGCGGCGGGAGACCCTGTTGCCGCAGCGGCCCTGCTGGATCACCTGGGCCGGTCCAGAGCTACAGGAGATAGTCCGGCGCAATCTCGAGCGGTCGGCATTGTACGGGGGAGAGATCGCGGGAAGGGGGCCTCGCTACTGCCCGTCGATCGAAGACAAGGTCGTGAAGTTCCCCGACGCGCCCCGCCACCAGATCTTCCTGGAGCCGGAGGGTCTGGAGACCACTGAGCTGTACGTGAACGGTCTCTCCACCTCGCTGCCCCTGGAGGTGCAGGTGGAGATGCTGTCCAGGGTGCCGGGGCTGGAGCGCGCCCGCCTGACCAAGGCGGGCTATGCGATCGAGTACGACTACTTCCCCCCGCACCAGCTCCGCCCGACCCTCGAGCTCAAGGCCCTGGAGGGGCTCTTCCTGGCGGGACAGGTGAACGGAACGACCGGGTACGAAGAGGCGGCGGGGCAGGGCGTGATCGCAGGCGCCAATGCTGCGCTCCGCGCACGGGGCCGCGATCCCCTCATTCTGGGGCGGGACCAGGGCTTCATCGGGGTTCTGATCGACGACCTGGTCACCCGGGGCACCGACGAGCCGTACCGGCTCTTCACCTCGCGGGCGGAGTTCCGCCTCCTGCTCCGGCAGGACAACGCATTGGCTCGTCTGGGCCCCGTAGCCGCGGAAGTTGGCCTGCTAACGGATGAGCAGCGCGCCCGTCTCGAGGAGCGTCTGAAGCTCGCCGCCCGGGTCTCCGATTGGCTCACCCAGACCAACGCAACGCCGGAGGCGACGCGAGAGTTGCTCGAAGAAGCCGGGTCGACGCCGCTGCGCGAGCCCACCCGCATCGCCACCGTGCTCAAGCGCCCTAAAGTGGACGTACATGAGCTGGTCGCGGCTTGCGGCGGCTTCCCCGATCCGGACGTGGATCCGGCCGACCTCGAAGAGGCACTGACCGGTGCCGAGATGGAGCTCCGCTACAGCGGGTATCTCGCTCGCGAGCGTGAACGGGCCGAAGGTCTCCGCCGGCAGCACGACTTCATCCTGCCCGACGACCTCCCGTACGCAGAGCTTACCTCCCTATCCACGGAGGCGCGGCAGAAGCTGGTGCGGATTCGCCCCGCCACTCTGGGGCAGGCCGCCGGCATCCCCGGGATCTCGCCCAGTGATCTGCAGAACCTGGTGATCGAAGTGCGCAAGCTGCGCGCGGCTACGAGCGCTGCGTGACGAGTTCCACGTGAAACGTCGCCACGGTTTCTGGACGCGGCTGGATCCGCCGGGTTATATTGACTGCCCCGTCGACACCCCAGCCGTGGAGTGACGTTGTCCCGGATCATCGCGATCGCCAATCAGAAGGGCGGTGTGGGCAAGACGACCACCGCCATCAATCTGGGCGCTTGCCTCGCAGTGGCGGAGAAGCGCACCCTCGTCATCGACGTCGACCCCCAGGCCAACGCCACCAGCGGCGTGGGGATCAAGAAGGAAGAGGTGGAGCGCTCCATCTACGATGTGCTCGTGGACGACGTTCCGCTGGAAGCGGTGATCAACTCCCGGGTTCACTTTCCCTACCTCGATGTCGCCCCGGCTACGCGCGATCTGGTGGGCGTCGAGGTCGAGCTGGTCCGCCGGCGCGGCAGGGAGACGCTCCTACGAGATGCGCTCGCGCCACTGCGGGATCGCTACGACTTCGTCCTGATCGACGCGCCGCCCTCTCTGGGCATGTTGACCCTCAACACCCTGGCGGCCGCGGACTCCGTGCTGATCCCGATCCAGTGCGAGTTCTACGCGCTCGAGGGGCTTTCGCAGCTGCTCAACACCGTCCGCATCGTTCAGAAGAACCTGAACCCGGCGCTGCAGATCGAGGGGGTCCTCCTCACCATGTTCGACAGTCGTCTCAACCTGTCCAAGCAGGTGGCGGAGGAGGCCAAGGAATATTTCGGTCCTAAAGTATACCAGACAACCATCCCCAGGAACGTCCGTCTGGCGGAGGCGCCGAGCTTCGGCGAGCCGATCGTCCTCTACGACATTCTCTCGGTGGGGGCGAAGAGCTACCTGGCGTTAGCCCAGGAGGTGATCGCCCGCAGCGCGATGGATTCCGGGCCGACCGAGCTCCCGCTGGCGAGCTCCGCGGGGGGTGAGGCGTGAACGCACGACGCACGCCGGCTGCCGACGCGCCCGCGGAGTCGGCGCGCCGGCGCACTCGGCTCGGCAAGGGTCTGGGTGCGCTGCTGGGGGAGTATCTGCCCGACGAGCCGGACGCAAGTGACAGCGGCTACCGGGTGGTGCCGGTTGCCCGCATCGCCACCAACCCCTACCAGCCACGCCGCCAGTTCACCGAAGAGGAGCTGACGGAACTGGAGCACTCCATCCGCGAAAACGGGCTCCTGCAGCCTCTCGTGGTACGCCCGGCGTCCTCCGCAGCGCCCGCCGGCGCGGAGTGGGAGCTGGTGGCCGGAGAGCGCCGTTGGCGGGCCGTGCGGCGCCTCGGCTGGACCGAGGTGCCGGTGGTGGTCCGGGAGATCGACGATCGTACGCTCCTCGTTCTGGCGATCGTCGAGAACGTCCAGCGCGCGGACCTGTCCCCGCTCGAGGAGGCGGAGGCGTACCGGCGGCTCATCGAGGAGTTCGGCTACACCCAGAAGGAGGTAGCCGCGAGCGTCGGTCGTGAGCGCTCGACGGTGACCAACCTGCTACGACTGCTCCAGCTCCCGGCCAGCATCCAGAGCATGGTCTCGAGTGGCGAGCTGTCGATGGGTCATGCTCGCGCCCTGCTCGGCATCGCCGACCCCCGTCAGATGGCCGATCTGGCCCGCCGCGTGGTCCGGGAGGGGCTCTCCGTCCGGGCGATCGAGGAGGAAGTGCGGCGCCGGCAGGCTCCTCCCGCTCGCAAGCCCCGACCGGAGCGCCCCGGAGGCGCCCACCTACGACAGATCGAGAGCGAGCTGCAGCGAGCCCTCGGCACGGCGGTACGGATTCGCCTCGGTAAGGGGAACAGCGGCAGAGTGGAGATTCCGTTCTATTCGACCGAAGATTTCGAGAGGGTAACGGAGCTGCTCCTCGGAAGCAGCGAGTCCTAGTCCGGGACTTGCGACTGCTCGAACGTGCCCGGCCTGCCTGGAGCGTCTCCCGGCGTGCCGGGCTCGCTTGCGCACGCCGCTGAACAGCCCTGGCCCCTCCAGTCCATCAGCGTAGAAGCATGGCGCGAGACGAACGCCGCATGACCTTCATCGTGGTTCCCCACGGTGGCCGCGACCTCAACACCCGCTCGTTCGAGGTCTCCTACCGGCGTCTCCGCGTGGTGGGCATTCTCCTCCTCTTGGCTGTCGTCGTCTGGGTGGTATCGGTCGGTTCGTGGCTTTTTGTTTCAGCTCGGGCGGCACGCGTGCCGATGCTGGAAAGAGAGATCGCTCGCTTGCAGGAGGAGAACGCGCAGGTCCGGCAGCTGGCGGAGGCGTTGCGGCGCCTCGAGGCACAGTACGAACAGGTCAGGGAAATGCTTGGGGCCGATCGCGCCGGCGAGCCAGGCAGCATCTGGCTCCCGCGCGCCGGTGAAAGCGGTGCCAAGTCGGCGGCAGAGGCCCCGGCCGATTCAGCCGAGGCCATGCTGCCCACCGCCTGGCCGCTCGCCGGGCGCGGCTTCGTGACGCGCGAGCACCTGGCCGAGATCCCCGGCGAGCACCCCGGCATCGACATCGCCGTCGCCGAAGGGACCTACGTCCGCGCGGCGGGCGGCGGAGTAGTCGAAGAAGCGGGATCCGACGACATCTACGGCAACTTCATCCGCATCCGGCACGCGGGCGGTTACGAGTCGGTCTACGGCCACGCCTCCGAGCTGTTCGTCGCTCCGGCGGACACCGTGCGCCGGAACGAGGTCATCGCGCTGAGCGGAAACACCGGCCGATCGACCGCGCCGCATCTCCACTTCGAGATCTGGAGGAATGGCGAGCCGATCGATCCGCGAACCCGGGTCAACCAGCCGCCGGGCGCGGCCCCCTGAATCAACCCAGTACCACGAGAGTCACCATGGCGGTCTTCAACAAGTCGGACGGCAAGCCGCGTGACCGGTCCCTTCCTCTTTCGCGCAACGGTGCGGGGGAGGGCGCGATCTCCATCATCGGGCCGGGAATGCGCATTGATGGGAATGTCGACACCGATGGGACGGTGCGCATCGAGGGCATGGTGACGGGAACCGTGAGGGCGGCGAAGGCCGTGGTGCTCGGGCAGAGCGGTGAGGTGAGCGGCGACATCTTCGCGCACGACGCAATGATCGGCGGGCGCGTGAAGGGGCGTGTCATCGCCGACAACCGGCTCGAGCTGCAGGCGTCCTGCGTCGTCGAAGGCGAGATCCAGGCACCGGCTTTCCACCTTCATCTGGAGGAGGGCGCCACCTTCAACGGCCAGATCCAGATGAAGAACGAGGACGCCGCGCAAAGCGCCACCGCAACGCCGCTGCGCCCGGAATCGAAGTCATCAGCCGACGAAAGCGGGGACGAGCAGCGCTTGCAGCCCAAGTTTTCCACAATCGGCTAAGTTATTGCGGCGTCGGCTGTTGCAGATTTTCCACAGAGATTTCCTGGAGTTTTCCACCGGATTTTCCCACAACCGTGAGTAAATCCCGCGGACCACAGTCAGTCGATCTGGCAGAGATCTGCGCGCATCTCGACGAGTACCTGCGCATTTCGGAAGTGCCCGACTATCCGACGGCGCACAACGGCCTGCAGGTGGCGAATTCGGGGCGGGTGGCGCGCCTGGCGGTGGCGGTGGATGCGGTTCAGGCGACCGTGGATCGCGCGGCCGAAGCCGGTGCCGACCTGCTGATCGTGCACCACGGTCTCTTCTGGGACCCGGATCCGCGGCTGACGGATCGGCGCTACCGGAGAATCCGCCGCTTGCTCGAAGCGGATGTGGCCGTCTACAGCGCACACTTACCTCTGGATGTGCACCCGGAGGTGGGGAACAACGCGGTTCTGGCGCGGGAGATCGGGGTGGAGCTAGAGGGGAGCTTCGGGGAGTACCGCGGCTTCCCGATCGGGGTCCGCGGCCGTCTAGAGATCGACAGGGAGGAGCTCGTCGAGCGCCTCGAGCAACGTCTGGCTGGCTCGGTGCGGGTGATCGCGGCGGGGCCGGAAAGGGTGTCGCAGATCGCGGTGATCACCGGCGGCGCGGCCGGGGAGGTGAAGCGGGCAAGAGAGGCGGGGATCGACACCTTCATCACCGGTGAGGCCGCCCATCACAACTACTTCGACGCCGAGGAGGCGGGGGTGAATCTCATCCTCGGCGGCCATTACGCGACGGAGACGTGGGGCGTCCGGGCACTCGCCCACCATCTCGAGGAACGATTCGGACTCCCCTGGACGTTCATCGAGCACCCCACCGGACTCTGATCCTAGCCGCGCCGCGGTCCCTGCCCTCCTCCGTGCTGATCCCGACACCAACATCGAGGAGCGGTACCCCTCGAGGCACTGGGAGGACGACAGCGATCCTCTACTCGCTCCCCAATGCCTGGGCGGCCTCCTCGCGCATCAGCGGCATCACCGCCGCGTGCTCCGTGTACTCCTTTCGCGCCAGCGCCGATTCTGCCGCGAAGCTCGCCTGGAACCGCTCGTAGAACTCCCTCGCCCGCTCAGTGTTGCCGAGAGCCTGCTCCGCCTGTGCGGCAGTGAACAGGCCGAACAGGTGCGACGGCGTCTCTGCCAGGATCGAGTCCGCATGCGCCCGCGCCGATTGCGGGTCCCCGCCGGCCAGGTTCAGCACGGCCACGTGGTAATGCCCGTCGGCGTCGAGCTCGGGAACGTCCGCGTAGGCCGCCAGGGCCATGGGGAGGAAGAAGCGCGCCTGTGCGCTATCGCCGGCCGAGACGTTCTGCATCACCCGATTGAACAGCCGATCAGCCCGCTCGCGCGGCGTCATCGAGCTCAGGTCCACGGAGCTGGGATCACCGAACCCTGCGCTGCCGTCCGTCCCGCCGGTCGCCGACGGCGCCGGCGTAGCCACGGGGCCCGAAGAGTCACCGCCTCGCGGGACAACGAGGGCAACGACCAGCGCCAGCACCGCCAGCGTGGCGACCACCCAGGGCAGGGTGGAGGCTGGCGCTTTGGCAGAAGAGGACGCGGTGCCTGAGGGGGAATCTGTAGCGGCCGTCGCGCCGGAGTGCGCACCGGTGGCCTTGCGGGCAACGGCCGCACCGCACTGGTTGCAGAAGCGCCCTCCGGCCGGGATCTCGTTCCCGCAGGCGGCGCAGTGCACCTGACCGGGAAGACTCCCGCCGCAGTTGGAGCAAAAACGCCCGCTCGCGGGCTGGCCGCAGGCGGGACAGGTAATCTCAGCCATTCAGTTCACCACCAATAACAGGGTGCTCGAGCGCGAGCGGGCAATGTATCGGCGCGGCAGGGCTGGCTCAAGCGTTTCCGGGTTCCCATGGCCTCCACGCCTTTCGCGGTGCCGACTCCGGGCGCCGACCCAGGTGCGTCTTTGTACAGGCGCCATCTACTCACGCTGTTCTCCAGCCGTGATCCGCTCGCGTCGATTGCGCACCCACGCCCGGTCGAGCGAACCCTCCAGTCTGCGCTGCGAGGCCCTCAGACCCTGCGACGAAGCTCTGCGATCTGCTCCCGGACGGCCGCCGGAGCCGTTCCCCCGACGCCAGCGCGGGCCTCCAGCGACGCCAATGGATCGAAGAGTCGTGCGAGGTCGGCACCGGCAAAGGCCTCGGACACCTCGCTGAAGACCTCGGGAGGGAGCTGGTCGATGGTTGTTTCGCCGTCCTCCGCCGCCCGGACCAGCCGGCCGACCATCTCATGCGCGGTGCGGAAGGGAATGCCGGCGCGCACCAGGAAGTCGGCGACGTCGGTGGCGAGCATCGCCGGATCCACCGCCTCTCGACAGCGCTCAGCACGGATCTCCAGACTGACGAGGCTTCCGGTCACCGCGGGCAGCAACGTCTCCAGGGTGTCAAAGGCGGAGAAAGCTGTCGCTTTGTCGTCCTGCAGGTCCTTGTTGTACCCGGTGGGAAGACCCTTCAACGTCGTCAGCATGGCGATCAAGCCGCCCGTCAGGCCTCCCGCCTTCCCGCGCGCGAGCTCCATCGCGTCAGGGTTGCGCTTCTGAGGCATCAGCGAAGACCCCGTCGAGTACTCGTCGGAGAAGCGCACGAAGCCGAATTCCGCGGAGGCGAAGAGAACCAGGTCCTCCGCCAGGCGGGAGAGGTGCGTGCCGATCATCGCCGCCACGAAGAGGAGCTCCACGAGCCAGTCGCGGTCCGCCACGGCGTCGATGCTGTTGCGAGAGACCTCCCGGAAGCCGAGCCGCTCCCGCAGCAGCTCGCGATCGATGGGAAAGGGGCAGCCGGCGATGGCCCCGGAGCCGAGCGGCAGCACCGAAACGCGCGCCAGCGCATCTCGCAGGCGCGCGCGGTCGCGCTCCAAGGGCCAGGCGTGTGAGAGCAGCCAGTGTGCGGCGGAGATCGGCTGGGCCCGCTGCAGGTGCGTGTACGCGGGCATCACCGTCTCCACGTGCTTTTCCGCCTGACCGAGCAGCGCTTTCAGCAAATCCGCAAGCAGCGTATCGATCCGCGAGATCGCTCCGAGCGCCCAGAGGCGCGAGTCGGTGGCGACCTGGTCGTTCCGCGACCGGCCCGTGTGGAGCTTCCCTGCAAGGTCACCCACCTCCTCGCGCAGGAGCCGCTCGACCAGGGAGTGGATGTCCTCGTCGGGCGCCGCGTCCCAGTCGGCGAGGGTCCACTCCGCCAACCGGCTTGCCACCCGTTCGAGGCCGGCGCGGAGCTCCGCCGCCTCGGCCTCAGTGATGACGCCCGCGGCGCCGAGCGCGGTGGCCCAGGCCTGGCTGCCGGTGATGTCCTCGCGCCAGAGGCGACGGTCCACCGGCAGCGACCGGTTGAGGCGATCCATCTCCGCGGACGGCTCGCCGGCGAAGCGCCCGCCCCAGAGGCGCGGCGTAGCGGGCGGGTTCGCGCCCGCTGAACGATCGCTCATCGTGCTCGGCTGGGTTCGGAGCGACGAATCAGAGCGCCACCGGCACCCGCTCGGCCCGCCCCTCAGCCTGCGGGGCCCGTCGACCGGTCTGCGCGGGCGCCTCGGCCTGACGCAGCGCCGCCACCCGCATGGGCAGTCCATAGAGCCGGATGAATCCACCTGCGTCGGACTGCTGGTAGACGTCGTCCTCCCCGAAGGTGACGAAGCGCTCGTCGTAGAGGGAGTATGAGGACTTGCGACCCGCGATCGAGAAGGACCCCTTGTACAGCTTCAGGCGCACCTCGCCGGTCACCGTGCGCTGCGTCCGATCGATCAGGGCGTCCAGGGCCTCGCGTTCCACCGTCCACCACCGCCCCTCGTAGACGAGGTCCGCGTAGCGCGGGGCGAGCGCGTCCTTGAGCGCGAGCGTGCGCCGATCCAGCACGAGCTGCTCGAGCTCGGAATGCGCGGCGTGCAGCAGGGTGCCCCCGGGAGTCTCGTACACCCCGCGTGACTTCATCCCCACCAGGCGGTCCTCCACCAGGTCCACCCGTCCGATGCCGTGCAATCCACCGATCTCGTTGAGGCGCTCGAGCAGGGCAACGGGAGAGAGCGCCTCGCCGTCCACGCTCACCGGGTAACCCTCCTCGAAGCCGATCGTCACGTATTCGGGGCAATCCGGTGCCTCCTCCGGCGAGCGCGTCAGCAGGAAGAGGTCCTCGGAAGGCTCATAGTCGGGATCCTCGAGTGGCCCACCTTCGTGGGAGATGTGCCAGAGGTTGCGGTCCCGCGAGTAGATCTTCTCGCGCGTGGCGGTGACCGGAACGCCGTGCAGGGCCGCGTAGTCGAGCGCATCCTCGCGAGAGCGGATCGACCACTCCCTCCAGGGCGCGATGACCGCCATCTCCGGCGCGAGCGCCGCATAGGTCAGCTCGAAGCGGACCTGATCGTTCCCTTTTCCCGTGCAGCCGTGGGCGAGAGCGGTGGCTCCCACCTCCCGCGCCACCTCCACCTGCCGGCGCGCGATGATGGGCCTCGCCATCGAGGTCCCCAGCAGGTACTTGCGCCCGTACACCGCGCCCGAGCGCAGCACGGGCCAGACGAAGCCGGTCAGGAACTCCTCGCGCAGATCTTCTACGGTGCACGCGCTCGCCCCGGAGGCCAGCGCTTTCGCCACCAACCCCTCCAGCTCCTCCCCTTGTCCGACGTCGGCGGCGACGCACACCACCTCGGCTCCGTAGTTCTCCTTCAGCCAGGGAACGATGATGGAGGTATCCAGGCCGCCCGAGTAGGCGAGAACGATCTTCTGCATCGATGATTCAACCTTCAAGGAAATCGATAAAAATCGGGCCGGGTGGCACTTGCTCCTCTACCCGGCGGATCCCTGCTATTCCACGTCGATTGCCACTGCGATCTCATCGCAGGCGTGGAGCTTCGGACAGCTGCGACAGTCCGCCCAGACCTTACCGGGGAAGTTGTCCCGCGGCACGGTGCGAAAGCCGAGGCGATGGAAGAATCCCTCCTGCAGCGTCAGCGCAAAGACACGCCGGAGGCCGAGACTGCGGGCCTCCGCGATGAGGCGCTCCACCAGCCGACGGCCGATCCCGGCTCCGTGAACCGCTTCGTCCACCGCGAGCGAGGCGATCTCGGCCAGCTCCTCGCTGTAGACGCGCAGCGCCCCGCAGCCGACGACGCGTTCCTCCGGGTCCACCGCTACCACGAACTCCCGGAAGAGCCGCGCGAGCTGATCGTAGGTCTTGGGGAGCATGAGGTTGTCACGGGCGAAGCCGTTCACCAGGGCTTCGACCTGACGCATGTCCGAGATCCGTGCGGCGCGGACCGTGATCTCGGGCGCGGGCCGAACGACGCGCTCGGAGACGGCTTCGCGGCGCGGACGGGCGACCGCGCTCATCGCCGGCGGAAGGCCGGTGCCGGGAGCGATCTGGACCAGAGTGTCACTCCCGGACTGGGTGGTGGCGATCACAGGGAGGCTTCGAGGATGCCGAGACCCCGCTCCAGCTCCTCGTCCGTGATCGTGAGGGGTGGGACCACGCGCACGACGTTCGGGCCGGCCACGCACAGCAGCAGATGGGACTGCAGGGCCCGAGCAACCACATCGGCAGCGTTGCCGCGCACCGCGACGCCCCAGATCAATCCCGCCCCGCGAACGGCGACGACCTCTTCGTTCGTCTGGGCGATGGTCTCCAGGCGCTCCGCCAGCAGAGCACCCTTGCGCCGGACCTCCACCAGGAACCGAGGGTCGCCGATCTTTCGGCACACGGCGAGCGCTGCCGAAGCCACCAGCGGCCCACCTCCGAACGTGGTGGCGTGATCGCCGGGCCGGATCGCCTGTGCAACGCGCTCGGTCATCAGCACCGCGCCCATGGGCAGACCGCCCGCGAGGGGCTTTGCCAGCGTGAGCAGATCCGGCACCACGCCGGCGGCCTCGTAGGCCCACAGTGTTCCGGTGCGACCGAGCCCGACCTGAACCTCGTCGAAGATGAGGAGGGCGTCGACTTCGTCGCAGAGCTCCCGCAGCTCCTGGAGGAACTCCGGGGCCACAGGCTGAACCCCGCCCTCGCCCTGCAGCGGCTCTATGATGATCGCGGCCGTGCGGTCGCTGGAGACGAGCGCGCGCACGTCCGTCGCGTCGCTTGCGGAGGCGAAGCGAACCCCGCCCATCAGCGGCTGGAACGGCTCCTGGTAAGCAGGCCGATCCGTCGCCGCCAGAGCGCCGCAGGTCCGGCCGTGAAAGCTCCCGCGGAAGGCAACGATCTCGTACTTCTCGGCCCCCCCGTTCTCCCGGGCCCAACGTCTGGCGAACTTGAAGGCCCCCTCGTTGGCCTCCGCCCCGGAATTGCAGAAGAAGACCCGATCGGCGAAGGAATGCTCCGTCAGCCACTGCGCCAGCTCTGCCGCCGGCCGGGTGCGGAAGAGGTTCGAGGTGTGCACCACCCCCGTGTCCAGAGCCTCACGCACGGCCGCCGCGAAGTCCTCGTCGCCGTAGCCGAGGGCGTTCACCGCGATGCCGCTGGTGAAGTCCAGGTAGCGCTCTCCGTTCTCCGCGATCAGGCTGGAGCCCTCGCCGGCAACGAAGATCGGCTCCGCCGGGCGGTAGACTCCCAGCAGCGCCTGGGCGGGGTCGGAGATGACAGTGGTCATGACAGAGGTCCTGAAGTCGGTGAACCGATGTCGAACAGAACGATCAGGCGACGACCCGGGTGCCCGGGCCCTCGCCGGCGAGCAGCTCGAGCCCGCCGATGCGCACTTCGCGCACGCCCGCCTTCGCCGCCCGCGCCGCCGCTCTGAGCTTGGGCGCCATACCTCCCGAAGCGACGCCGGAGCTGATCAACCCTTCCACCTCCTCCACCTTCACCTCCGGGATCACCGTGCCGTCGCGCAACACCCCCGGGATGTTCGAGACGAGCAAAAACCTTTCGGCGGCGACCCCGGTGGCCACCGCGGACGCCGCGTCGTCGGCGTTCACGTTGAGCGCCCCTCCCTGCGGCCCCCGAGAAACCGGGGATACCACCGGCACATAGCCACTCTCGAGCAGGGAGAGGAGGAGCTGAGGGCGGACCTCCCGGATCTCGCCGGTGAGTCCCAAGGCCCCACCCTGCGCCGGCTCGGCCCGAAGCAATCCCCCGTCCTCACCCGAGATCCCAACCGCCTCGACGCCAGCCCCGATCAACAGAGCGGCCAGCCGCTTGTTGACCAGGCCCGACAACACCATCGAAACGACGCGGAGCCCCTCCGGTGTGGTCACCCGGAGGCCATCGCGCCACTCCGGCTCCGCCCCCAGAGTCCGCTGCAGCTCGGTCACCTCCCGACCGCCCCCGTGCACCACCACCAGAGGGGTGGTCCGGTGGGCCACGATGCGCGCCAGCCGCTCCAGCCAGAGGGTATCGTCTATCTCGTTGCCGCCGATCTTCGCGACGGTGACGGAACTCAGCATGGCAGCCCGAGGGTCTCCTCCAGGCCGCACATCAGGTTCATGTTCTGCACCGCCTGCCCCGCCGCGCCCTTCAACAGGTTGTCGATGGCGGCGACCAGCACCAGCATGGGCACCTCTACGTCCGCGACGCCGGTCACCCCCATCGATACCCGATTGCTGTCCACCGCGTCGCGCAGCGTCGGCATGCGATCCTCGAGCACCTCCACGAACGGCTCGTTCGCGTATGCCTCCCGCCAAAGGCCGATCGCATCGGCCGGCCTCACCCCCTCCGCCAACGGGAGGTAGGTGGTCTGGAGGATGCCCCTCCGTACGGGAGCCAGGTGCGGGGTGAAGACCAGCTCCGGTGCCTTGCCCTGTGCGGCCAGCCCCACCTGGTAGCGTATCTCGGCTAGGTGCCGGTGCACGTTTCCGACGGCGTAGGCGCTGAAATCCTCCGCGATCTCGGCGAAGAGCAGGTGCCGTTTGGGCGACCTGCCCGCACCCGTTGCCCCGGAGGCGGAGTTGATGATGATCGGCGCGGTCCCGGCGAGGCCCGCCCGCGCGAGGGGCGCCACCGCCAGGATGGCGGCCGTCGGGTAGCAACCCGGATTGGCCACCAGCCGCGCTCCACGAATACTTTCACGGTGTAGCTCCGGCAGACCGTACACCGCCCGTCGCGTCCACGCCGGAGCGTTCGCTTTCGGCACCCGCAGGTCCGCCGAGAGATCGATCACCCGCGGCCCGGCTTCCACTGCCCGCTCCACCCACTCCAGAGAGAGGCCGTGCGGCAGACAGGAGAACACCACGTCACAATCCCCGAGCGGAGCCTCCGCGGCGTGAACGAGTGTCAGATCCGGAGCCGCGCGATCGATCGCGCGCAGCGGCTGACCCGCCTCGCTCTCCGAGGTGGCGAAAACGATGCGCGCCGCCGGATGACGAACCAGAAGCCGAACCAGCTCCCGACCCGTGTACCCGGTCGCGCCCAGAATGCCGATACGTTGGACAGAGTCGCTCATCAGGCGTTGAAAGCTAGTGACCTGCAATGAATTGTCAACCAGCCGAATGAAATTCCATTCATTCGGGCACACGGTCGCTTGCGGGTGTGCGTGGTCGGAGCCATCGTGGGGGCGATCGGCTTCGACCCAGGATACGGAAGACAATGCAATACTACTTCGGCTCGCACACCAGCGACAACGGCGGGATCGACATGGCCGTGCGGCGCGCGGCGGCCGCGGGCATGAGCGCCCTCCAGATCTTCACCGCGCCGCCGCGCTTCTATGGCGACCGCTCGGGCATCCGTCCGGAGCGGGTGGAGCGGTTCCGCACCGCCCTGAAGGAAACGGGGATCGACCCCCGCAAGGTGGTGGTGCACGGGGCGTATGTGCTGGGGGTGGCGACGCCGGAGGACGACAAGTGGGAGCGCGCGGCGGCGGGTCTGGCTAAGGAGATGGAGCGCTCGACCACCCTCGGAGTGGGCGGGGTTTGCTTTCATCCCGGCTCAGCGGGGAAGGGCTCGGTAGAGGAGGCGACCGCCAGGGTGGCGCTGGCGATGAGCCGCGCGCTGCAGGGTGTGAAGGGAGAGACCCGGCTGCTCGTCGAGAACACCGCCGGCGCCGGCCGTACGGTGGGTCGGACGGCGGCAGAGGTGGGAGCCATTCTCCGGGCCGTGCCGCCTGCGCTCCGGCCGCGCGCGGGGTACGGCCTGGACACCTGCCATCTCTTCGCTTCCGGGTACGACCTGCGCGAATCGCCCGAGGCGCTCAGCCGCGTTCTGGACGAATTCGAGGAGGAGACCGGTGAGCCGCCCGCCTTCTTCCATCTCAACGACAGCGAAGGGGAGCTCGGCTCCAACCGGGATCGGCACACCCTGCTGGGCAAGGGCAAGATCGGCCTCGAGCCGTTCCGATGGCTGCTGGCGGATCGACGAGCCCGCGGCGTCCCCCTGATCCTGGAGACCCCTCAGAAGCATCCGGAAGTGGCCCCCGACGATCCCACTCCGGACCCCTGGGATGTGGAGATGTTGCAGCTTCTGCGGGAGTGGGTGGGGACGCCCTGAAAGGCGGAAGCGCTCAGCCTCCCGCCAGCTCCTCCAGGCGGCGGACGATCTCGGGCAGGTGCTCGGGCTCGCGCAGGATCAACAGGATCTGGTCATCGCCAGCGATGGTCCCGACGATCTCCGGCCATTCCTGCCAGTCGATGGCGACCGCCACTGGCTGAGCCCCGCCGGTCAACGTCTTCACGACCAGCAGGTTGCCCACGCCGTCCGCGCCGAGGTAGAGCGCGGGTAGCAGGCGGGAAAGAGCGGGGGTCGGATCGGTGACGTGGGCGGGGACGGTATAGACCGAGCCGCCGTCCTCGTCCGGCATCTTGATCAGGCCCAGCTCGCGGATGTCGCGGGAGAGCGTGGCCTGGGCGACCTCGAATCCTCGCTCGGCGAGACGTTCGCGCAGGACCTCCTGCGAGGGGATGCGCTGGATCCGGACCAGGTCGAGAATGGCTGCGTGTCGCTGGGGCTTCACGGGACGCGGCGAGCGGTGATGGGTTGGCTGCCGGAAGCTAGGATCCCGTGCAGGGGCGAGCAAGTCTGGCTTTCCTTCCCCCTTCCCCTTTTGCCTACGCTTCTTGGTTTGTTCAGTTCGCCCCATCGTCGTCCCCGCCGAAATCGTCGCCGATCGCGGAGAGGGTCAGCAGCAAGGCGCTCTCTTCAGTGGCTGTAATGTCGTTCGCGTCGCCCGGACCGAAGAAGAGGAGCTGCCCGGCGCTGAGCTCCTGGTCCTCACCGGCGGCTCGGAAGCGGATGTGCCCGGAGAGCACATGGAGCGTCATCGGACTGTCCGCCTGGTGCGTGGCGATCACGTTCCCTTTCGCCATGGCGACGAGCGTGACCCGCAGCCGGCCAGACTTCGCCAGCGTTCGACCCGCCCGCCCGCTTCGTCGGTAGGCCTCTTCCTGCCGTAGCTCGGCAAGCTGGTCAGCGAGATCGAAGATCAGGTTGGGAGCGGTCAGCGGGCGATTGATCGATGACATAGGGTCTCTCCACGCCGTCGGTTCAGGTTGGAGCTGCCCGGCCAGTGCTTGCAAGGAGCCGGCCGGAGGCGGCTCCGTAGGCCCGTACCATCAGTACCAGTACGTCAGCCCGACGTACCATCGCCCCTCTCGATCTCCCGCCGTTGCGCCCACGGGCTCCAGGCGTTCGACGGTGATCGCATCCTCGAAGAAGCTCAGCCCCACCCCGAGGGAGGAGCGGAAGCCGTCGGTGGGCACCGAGCCCAGTCGGCCCAGTTCGTCGCGCAGCCCGTCGTTCACCCGGGTCCAGCCGCTCTCCGCCAGCAGCACCAGCGCCGGCCGCAGAGGCGGGATGAGAAAGATATCGACACGCCCCAGTGGCTGCGTGGACCGGGGCGGCAGACCTACGGTCACCCGACCGCGCGCGAGCAGGGCGGTCGATCCGCCGAACTCGTTGCTCTCGTAGCCGCGCAGTCCCTCCAGCGAGCCGAAGCGGAAGAGCCGCTGGGGCGGGACGGAACCCCAACTGTGCCCGCCATCGATCCGGGCCGCCGCCGTGATGGGTCCGAGCTGATAGCGAGCGCTGCTCAAAGCCCACAGACGCTGATACCTGAAGTCGCCGAGCCCCGCCTCGCCGCTGAGGCGAAACACCAGGCTTCTTCCCATCCCGAACGCACCCGGCCCGAGCGAGTACCCGGCCGATCCCTCCACCGCCACCTGGTTGCCCGGTTCGATTCCCGCCAGCGGGCCGAACTCGTCGGCCGTGCCGAACAGGTAGCGCGAGGTGTTCACGGTGACCGAGTCGTGGCGCTCGTACCGCGCGCCGAGGCGGCCATCCCACCGCCCGTGACGGACGGAACCGAACAACTCGACCCCGGTTGCGTCGTAGTAGTCGCGCTCGTCCGAGCCGAAGAGCAGCGCCGGGAAGGTGTAGATCCATTCCCAGTCGTAGGTGGGCCGGAATGGCTGAATGTCGATCAGCCGGCGATAGGCGGAGAGGCCGAATCCGAAATCGCTGACACCGGCGCCGGCCCGCGCGACTGGTTCCCCCCAGAGGAGGCCGACCTCGCCCCGGGCGGTCGACTCGGCGAAGGCCCACCCCGCCGTACCATACACCTGCCACGGCTGACGCTGCGGATCGGACGGCAGCAACCGGGCGCCCACGCCCAGGAAGGGTCCCTCCACCCGGTTGTAGCGGAACAGGTGACTGCCGCGCTCGAAGTGAAGCCCGACCGTGGGTCCCGCGTTCTCCGACCGGGCCGCGGTGGCCGTGGCGAGCCGCAGGTCGGCAAAGTCGTCCATCGAGTAGCGTCCCGCATCTTCGCCCACCTGCGATCGCCAACCCACGAAGGCCTCCGAGGCCGGCTGTAGATTCCAGCTCAGCTGCTCGCGTGGCCCTTGCGGTTCCCATCCGGTGTTGAGGTCATAGTCGATCCACTGGCTCACGACCCGACCGGAGATCGCCCCTCCCAGGACCTTCGATTCGAAGATGACGTCCCGCCGCTGGCGATAAGGGAGCCAGTAGCGGCCCTCCCAGAGGCCGTTCTCCAGCTCCACAAAGGTGCCGATTTCGGCCACCGAAGAGGGCACCTCGCTGCCTCCGCCGACGAAGCCCAACCTAGCCCTGGCGACCGCCCCGCGATCGGCGTCCAGGTAGAAGGTTCCGACGACCAGGAGGTCGTCCTCGCGCGCACGACCCCCACGGGGGCGTACGGAGATGGGGATCAGCGTGATCAACTCTTCCTGCACCCGCAGACGCACCGGCTCCAGCGCGTCGTAGCGGTAGACCTCCGGACCTCGCTGACCGAAGGGGTTCACCGCCCTCCGCCCGGCGAAAGGCGTGAAGATCTCGATCCCGTACAGGTGCGGAACGATCCAGGGGTCCTCCATGATCGTCGCGAGCGTGTAGGGCAGCGGGATCAGCACGCGCGCCCGATGCCCCTTCACCTCCTGCCGCACGAATTCCCCTCGGTGCCACCGCACTTCGGAGACGACCTCGTCCACCGTGGCAGGAAGGTCGCCTCCTCCCACCGAATCGGTGGCCAGGGTGATGTACATCGAGGTCTGCACGTCCGCGCGGTAATCCAGCAGGTCTGCTGGAATCTGACCAGACTGGCCGATGGTGAACTCGACCAGGGCCTGGGTTTCCGGCGAATCGAACGACGGAGGAGGGAGGGTGTCGATTTGCTGGAAGAGGAGGGCCAGGGCGGCGGCAACGATCATCGGCTGCGTTCCGGTCGATTGAGCAAGAGAGATCGCGGCGATCGCCGCAGTCGAAAACCCCGCTGCGCCCCGGCAATCCCTGCGCCATCCTCAGCGGTACCCCGACGCAATCAGCGCCTCCGCGATCTCTCCTGGTCGATTGGTGATGATCGCCGCGACGCCCTCGCGCGCCAGCGTGACCGAGTGAGCGGGGTCATCCACTGTCCAGACCGCCACGGCGTACCCTTCCCGGCGCACGACCTCGATGGTGAACGGCGAGGCCTCATCGACCCGCAGGCAGACGCCGTTCACTCCGCAATGGGCCGCTCGCTCCGCTACCGCTTCGTTCCAGCTCTCGGCCACCAGAAAACGTCGCACTGAGGGAGCAATGCGTCCCAGCTTGGTCAGGACCGCATCGTCGGACGCAGAGAGAAAGCAGCGTTCGGTGAGACCATGATCGCGAAGGATTTCAACGACGGTCTGCTCGGATCCGCCCGCCCTGATCTCCACGTTCAGCCACGATTCCGACGCCGCGGCCCAGGCCGCCACCTGTTGCAGGTCCGGAAGGCGGGCCCCGGTGAGTTGCTGCAACGCGGGCCAGGTGATTCTGGCTACCTCCTCGCGCCGGCCGAAGGTCCTTTGGAGAGTTCCGTCGTGGATGACCACCGGGACGCCGTCCGCAGCGATGCGGATATCTACCTTTACTCCGTCGGCGCCCTGGGCACGGGCGCGCGCCAACGACTCCAGTGTGTTCTCCAGAGCCACATCGGGAGCTCCTCGGTCACCAAGGACTAGAAGCCGCGGAAAGGGTTCCATCGCTTTCTCCCCAGAGCCTGGAAGTCGAGCGCGAGGCAGGCCTGCGCGCGCGTTTTTCAGCGATCCGGATCCTCGGGGCCACCCGGTACGGCATGCGAGTTGCCGAAGGCACCGCCATTCCAAGCAGCCGGATCGTCCGGAACAGGACCGACGGTCCTGGCCAGTGCCCTCGCAAAGGAGATCACATGTTCCGCAACAGAATCCTTCGTGCCCTTCCAGTTCTCGCAATCTCGGCGGCTTTCGCCGCATGCACCGCCGAAGTCGAGGAGGAAGGTGATCTCCCGAACGTCGAGGTCACGGATGAGGGCAACCTTCCGGAAGTAGACGTCGATCCGGCCGAGGTCGAGGTGGGCACCGACACCCAGCAGGTCGAGACCCCGGATATCGACGTCAACCCGACCGAGGGCAACGATCCCTGAGCCGAGCGGCTCACGGTAAGGATCAGGTCGGATAATCCAGAGGCGTCGGGAGCGAATCGAAGTCGCCCGATTCGCTTCCGGCGCCTTCGCGCGTCGCCGCTTCCAGAGCTGATGTCAATCGCAGAAGTTGATGTGTACCGCTGGCACTGACCCGTCAGCGTGCTAACCCCCACAATGGGCGTGCCACCAGTATCCCGGTAGACGACCGAATCGCGGCTACGTACTCAGGTACCGTGCTCCGGGTGATTTCCACCACGCCGCCCGACAACGGAGCGTGGAGGACACGCAGTACCCCGCCGTCGTCGCGGTAGGCGAAGGCGGAGTGCGTTACATCCAGCCCTTCGATCGAGGTCGCGAACGCCAGCACGTCACCGGTCTCGATCTGCGTCTCCACCGCGGCGATGCGGTCGGTCGGGACCACCCAGCGCGGCTCGTCGTCGAGCGTCCGCTCCATCGCCTCGATCTCGGCCAGAATCTCCGGGTACGCGAGCGCAGGGTACGAGTCGGGGTGTGAAGACATGAATCGTAGGGGCCGCGTGTCCGGACGAGCGCCGAGCTCCTCTCCCAGTAGCCTCACCAGGCCGCGGCGCTCGTTGTCGCTGAGCCACTCGCTGAAGTAGTGGAGGCGACTCGTGTAGCCCTCCCGCTTGCCCCCGCGGTAACGCATCCGTTCCATCTCCCGCGCGAAGGCTTGCCATTGCACGGGACCCTCCGCGTGCGCCACTCGCCCGATGGCGAGACACGATTCCACCAGGGTGACGCAGTCGAAGCGGTCCAGGTGGAGGGTGAGCGGCTCAGCCCGCGGCGGACCGTCCGCCACGCGGATGTACTGCTCCAGCGTATATGGTTCGTATGGAGTGCCGGCGGCCAGCTCCCCTACCCGCGTGGCGGCCCTACCGGTGGAGTCGTCAGCGTCGACCAGCCCTTCCTCGCGGAGCACGCCCGCCCAGCGGATCAGCCGCTCTTCGTCCTCGGGCGACGGCGGTGGCGTGAAGGGAGACTCGCTGAGCGCGGGACCGGCGCCGTCGGTCGCCGCGGCGGCGGAGCCCTCGCGCCCCCCTTCCAGACAGCCAAGGAGTGGCGCGGGGATGGCCATCGCCGAGGCAAAGCCGATGGCGTTTCGCAGCAGGTCGCGTCGCGAGAGGGTCATGGTCGGTGGTCCGCTGTGATATGATCGGGTGAGTCACCACGCGAATTGTGGAAGGTGGTCGAATGCTGGCGGCGGAAGGGAGTGCCTGGGAATCGGCTCAGGTCGTAAGCGAATCCAGGGCTGCATAGCAACGTGACGCCTCCGAAGAAAGGCGGGCGGCCTCGTCAGGATCACCTCGCTGGATCGCGCGCGCCGCCAGGCGATCGCATTCCACGCGAGCCGGGTCGTCGCTGGGAGGCACCGCAGGGGGAGCGTTCCCTCCACAGGCGCAGAGAAACGCAGCACCGAATACCCAGACGGGCGGTCTAATCATGGCAAACCGTTGGTCTGCGAATCGATAGGACAGTCTCGTCTCGCAGGTTCCCCGTTGACGCACGCCAATCGCGTCAGCATACTTCACACAGAGCGGCGGGGTCCCGATCGTGCAAACCGCACGCGGCTTGCCAGGGCAGCCGCCGCGCGTCGGCCCCGGCGCCGATGGGTCCGAGCACGAGTAGACGCGGGGTGTCCGCGGCTTCCGCTGGAAGCGCGGCGGGCATCCCGCCGATTTTGGAGAACGTCGTTCCGCAGCCGTACGCGGGCAGTCGGCAGTCGGGGCGCCACGAAACGCGAGCGTCCCGGGCGGGCATCTGGAGCTGCCAACCCCGCGGGCCTTGCTTTCATTTCAGGCAGGAGGCGAGGCATTGGAACGAGTTTACCCCGTCGATAGCGTCGACCAGATCTTCCCGCGGTACCGCGACACCCCCGTCAGCCGACTCCTGGAGTACCATAACCTTCGCAGACCTCACGATCAGTACACACAGGCCGAGCTGTTGATCGGCATGTGCATGGACAACCGGAATCACCTGAGCATTCCGGACAACTTCGCGTACATCCTTCGGGCCGGGGGGGCGAACATGCGCCCGTCTGAGTTCAAGGTGTCGTACGCGATCGCGGTGGGTGGTGTGCGGGCGATCGTCCTTATCGGCCACAATCACTGCGGGATGGTCAACCTGATGGCCCGCGAGCAGGCGTTCGTGGATGGCTTGGTGGAGGCGGGGTGGGACCGCGGCGCGGCGGCGGAGCACTTTCACCACTTCGCACCCATCTTCGAGATCGGCAGCGAGATCGACTTCGTCTGCGCGGAAGCGAACCGCCTCCGGCTTCGCTACCCCAAAGTGCTGGTCGCGCCGATGCTCTACAAGGTCGAGGAAAACAGGCTCTACCTGATCGACGAATAGGCTGGAGGAGGCCGCGCCCTCTTGCCGCCACGGCCGGAGGACGCGCAGCGGAACGCCCCTGAAGCGAGCAGGCGGCGCTCGGTGGACGGGGCGCGAAGCGCGGAGGGTTCTGGCGGCGCGGACGTGCTGCCGGACAACCTGCCGGGACAGCTCGCACGATGATTCTCACCCCGGAGCGCAGCGCTCTGCGCCCCGGACACGTATGCCCGCTTCCCCCTGGTGCCCATCCGAAGGGGGAAGCCGCAAGACTCACCGCGGGAACGAGCATGACCAAACCTCAGTCCTTCCTGACGCCCGAGCAGCTGGAACAGATCCGGCAGGAGCTGCAGCGAAGCCTGGCCCGCCTGGAGCGGAGCATGAGATCCAACGGCGCCAGCCGGACGCCTGATCTCGATCAGTCCGCCGTGGGGCGCCTCTCCCGCATTGAAGCGCTCCAGAATCAAGGCATGACGCAGAACCTGCACGAGCGCGAGCGGCTGCAGCTCGAGCAGGTGCTGAAAGCCCTGGAGCGAATCGAGGACGGGACTTTCGGCTACTGCGCCGACTGTCGGGCCCCGATCCGCTTCGAGCGCCTCCTCGTCTTTCCCGAGACGCTGAACTGCGCCGCCTGCGGCAGCGGAAACTGACTCTGCGGTCACCCCCCGTTCCGCGCCATCCGGTCGTCTGTTAACTTCCGAGGATGCTGCAGCGCATCTTGTCGGTCTGGGTCTGGGCGGTCACCGCGATCATTACGATTCTGTGGCTGCCCTGGCTGGCGCTCATCTACGCCGTGACCGTCCCCTTCGATCCGGGGCGGTACGTGGTCGGCCGCTGGTTCAGGAGGGCGGCGGTGGTGGCTGTAGCTCTGAATCCACTCTGGAAGTTCCGCACATCGGGGGTACGGGTCACTGATCCGCGACGGCCCTACGTGGCGGTCTCCAATCACGAATCGCTGGCGGACATCTTCCTGATCAGCCATCTCCCGTGGGAGATGAAGTGGCTGTCCAAGGAGTCGATCTTCCGCATTCCCGTCATGGGCTGGATGATGCGGATGGCCGGCGATATCCCTGTTCGCAGGAACGAGCTGAACAGCCGCGCCCAGGCGCTCGAGGGCTGTCGCGAGCGACTCCGGCAAGGCGTTTCGGTGATGATCTTCCCGGAGGGAACCCGCTCCCGTACCGACGACCTCCTGCCGTTCAAGGACGGGGCCTTCCGGCTTGCGATCGAAGCAGGGGTTCCGATCCTGCCGCTGGTGGTTGCGGGGACTCGCGGGGCGATGCAGAAAGGTTCGCTGGTCTTTGGTCGCGCCGTCGCCGAGGTTCGCGCGCTCGAGCCGATCTCCACGGAGGGGTTGACGGTCGCCGACGTGCCGGCCCTCCGCGACCGTGTGCGCGACCTTATCATTGCCGGGCGGGCGCAACTCCGTCGCGAGCTGGAGGCGGCCGAGCGGCCGCGCCTCTCGGGTGCTCCGCGCAGCGCCTGAAGCAACGGTCTCACCGCCACCCTGTCACCATACCCATGGGCATCCGGATTACCCAGGTCGATGCGTTCACTGACCGCCCGTTCACCGGGAACCCGGCGGCCGTGACGATCCTGTCGGACATCCCTTCCGATTCGTGGATGCAGGATGTGGCGCGGGAGATGAACCTCTCCGAGACCGCCTTCCTGCTTCCCCACGATGACGGTTTCGATCTGCGCTGGTTCACGCCCACCGCGGAGGTCGATCTCTGCGGTCACGCGACCCTGGCCAGTGCGCACGTCCTCTGGACCGAGGGGCACCTATCCCCCGGCACACCGGCGCGCTTCTACACCCGCAGCGGGCTGCTCACCGCGCGGCAGGATGGGAACTGGATCGAGCTGGACTTCCCGCTCCTTCCGGCGCGCGAGTGTCCGGTGCCGGATCACCTGGTGGAAGCCCTCGGGGTGGTGCCTCGGTGGGTCGGCGCCAGCCAGTCGGATCTGCTGGTGCTGGTGGACAACGAGAAGCAGGTGCGTTCCCTCACGCCGGACTTCTCGCTCCTGCGCCGCATCGATGTACGCGGGGTGATCGTGACCGCGGAAGCGGTCTCCGGCGGGAGCGATTTCGTCTCGCGATTCTTCGCTCCCCGGGTGGGGATCGACGAGGACCCGGTGACCGGGTCCGCCCACTGCACGCTTGCACCCTTCTGGGAAGAGCGGTTGGGCCGGATGGGCTTGATCGGATATCAGGTGTCCGCACGGGGCGGGAAGGTGCGGACGCGGGTCCGGGGGGATCGCGCTATCCTCGCTGGGCAAGCGGTTTCGGTGATGCAGGCGGAGTTGCTCTGAGGCCTCGATGTTCTGCTGAGCGAAGCGAAGGACCTTCGTGCCGGCCTCCGGCGGGATCCTTCGCTGCGCCCGGGCTGACAGGGTCGGGTCCCCCTACAGCCTGGTCACTTGCCTCGCCAACCTACCCCGCTTCTATTCGCGCTCCTCCCGCCTCCGCGTGCTCGCTAGCCGCCTCGTCCCCAGCGCACCCAGCACCAGAACCACGCCGCTGAGCCACGCAAAAGGGCTCACCTCTCCCTCTGAGCGGGGCTGCTCGGTAGCCGGAGTGGCCGCCAGGGGAGTGCCGACTCGCTCGAGCGACGCCATGGCCAGCCGGGCCGCCTCCTCACGCGCCTTCTCGGCGGCCAGGGCCGAGTCGCGGGCAAGCAGGGGCTTCACGTACTCCGCGTACCGGTCGGGGAAGAGCGCGACATGGTAATGCGGTGGGTGGCGCTCCCGTGTCACATCCAGCACGCCCCGCGTCTCGAGGCCCAGCAGGGCCGATTCCAGCCAGCTACGACAGTCCGCCCGGGAGCTCACTCGCAGGTCGACGGCGATTCCGGCGGGGTGGACGGAGAGCGGGTGCGAGTTCCTTGGCTGTTCGGTGGTGGGGCGTACCAGACTGGTCACGACCAGCGGCTCACCGCAACCGTCCTGATACTGTTCGGCGAGTCGCTCCAGAAAGAGCTTCATCTCCGGCCGGCCCACCGGGTACGACACATCGTCGTCTACCTGCAGTGGGCCGGTCGGCTCGATCCGTACCAGGTACCCCTCCTCGACGAACCGCTCGACCTGGTCGGCGGTTCTGATGAAGCTGAATTCGTTCGCTTTCGCGACGCTGTTCTGACGGACCATCGACGCGGGCGATCCCGCGAGGGTCGCTCGCTCCATGGCGACGCACGGAGCGGCGATCGCCAGCAAAAGCAGAACGGTGAGGAGTACGGTACGGTTCATTACTGCACCTTCCGCGAACGTAGGATGACAGCGCCGCGGCGGGCCGTTCGCGCCTTCGCCGCCGCGGCTGGATGATCCGGTGGAGTTGTCGGGAGTCGACCCCTTCTACCGGCTTTCTGTGCTTGATGTTCCAACTAGTTGATCGGCATCGGGTTGGCTCGGCTTTAACCGGGGGCGTCTCCAACGCGCTCTTCCTCCGGACCCACGAGCCAGCGCGCGCGAACTCGAGCGACTACTTCGCCGCTTCGATCCCTCACGATGGTCTCGAACTCGTATTCCGCCCGCTGGGTCGTGTCCGGCAGCTCGATGCGCGCTTCAGCCGTCAGCGTGCCGCGCCCCTTCTTCAGGTAGTCGATCCCCAGCGACATCAGGATCGCGCGAGCGCCCGAGGGGAGACCATAATTCAGAGCGAGCCCGCCCGCCACCTCCGCCAGGTTCATGATGGCGATGGCATGAATCGAGTTAAGGTGGTTGCGCACGCGTCGACGATCCCGCATGGACACGCGCGCATACCCGTCGGAAAGCGCCTCCACCCTCGGTCCGATCGTTCCGGTGTACGGCACGAAGCGGCCGAGGAGACGGCTGAAAATGAGATTGCCGGCTGGCAAGCTGTTGGTTCGTTGCCAGAGCGAGCGGATTGAATTGGAACTCATGAGTTTCGCCTGCGGCGGGCTTGTTCGGGGGGCAACAGTCCGGGCGGGGTCGCTCTCCCCGGAACGTTGCCCTTTCGTCGCGCGACCCCATCCAGACTGCTACACCCCGTGGGGGGATAATATGTGTCAATAGGTTTCTTGCCCTGTTGATCGTCGCCGCTCGGGTGAAGGCGCTCAGCGGGAGCCCACGCGCTCACCCATTCTCGAAGAGACGAGACCCCTTGTCGCGACTCGGAGGTTGCACGCCTCGCAGGTCCCGGGTAGGGCCACATCATTCCGCGGGCAACATGTAGTGAACATTCATAACTGCGGGGTGTACGAGGTCAGGCTCGCAAGTACGCGTCGGTGCGAGCCTTTTTGCGTCGGGAAGAGGCGCCCCGGGGGCGCCTCCTTTGTTCCCGCCCTGCGATGGACCCGGAAGTGAGAGCCCGGGCCGCCACACACAAGGATACTGGATGACATTCGAGGAACTCGGGCTCGCGCCGGAGCTGGTGCGGGCCGTGAAGGAGCTTGGCTACGAACTGCCGACGCCGATTCAGGCGATGGCGATCCCGGAAGCACTCGCTGGCAAGGACGTACTCGGTCGGGCCCAGACGGGCACGGGCAAGACCGCAGCCTTCATGCTCCCCATCATTCACCGCTTGCGCGGCGGAGACGGACTCCGCGCGCTGGTACTCTGCCCCACCCGAGAGCTGGCCATTCAGGTAGCCGAGTCGGCCCGCGATTACGCGAAATACTGCGAGATGTGGGTGGGGTGCATCTACGGGGGCACCCCGGTGCAGAAGGACGTCCGCGATCTCCGGGCCGGCTTCGACATCCTGGTCGCGACTCCCGGCCGCCTGATCGATCACCTGGAGAGGGGGAACGTGGACCTGTCGGAGCTCGAGGTGCTGGTTCTTGACGAAGCCGACCGGATGCTGGACATGGGCTTCCGCCCGCAGATCAACGAGATCCTGCGACACGTTCCGAAGAAGCGACAGACTCTCTTCTTCTCAGCGACGCTTCCCAACGACGTGAAGTCGCTCGCCTACGATTCGCTCCACAACCCGGTCTCGGTAGAAGCGGCGCCGCACCGGACCACCGCCGAGGGGGTGGAGCAGTTCGTCTATCCGGTCGACGGGCGAAAGAAGACGCAGCTCCTTCTGGAGCTGCTGAAGCGCCCCGGCATGGATTCGGTGATCGTCTTCACCCGCACCAAGGTGGGCGCTGATCGGGTCATCGCCCAGTTGGAGCGCGCCAACGTGAGCGCGGTGGTGATGCATGGGGACCGCGGAATGAAGGAGCGGGTCAAAGCCCTCGACGACTTCCGCGAGGGACGTGCACGAGTGCTCGTCGCCACCGACGTGGCTCAGCGAGGCCTCGACGTGGAGGGGATCTCGCACGTCATCAATTACGATGTCCCGCAGGATCCCGACAGCTACGTCCACCGCGTCGGACGGACCGCGCGGGCGGGGCAGACGGGCGAGGCGATCACCTTCATGTCGCCCGCTGAGATCGGTGAGGTGCGAGCGATCGAGTACCACATCGGGCGCGAGCTCCCCAAGGTCGAGCTGGAGGGCTACGGCTTCGGTCTCACCACCGAGGACCGACCCTTGCCGACGCTCGATCGCAAGGCGGTCCGGGCCAGTCGGGGCTTCCGGATGGGTTCGCGGGCGCGCAAGGAGCTCAGCCCCGAAGAGCTAGCGGCTCTGCTCCAGGTGGGCTGAGCGCGCTACCCCGATGGATCCGCCTCACGGGGCGGATCTCCTCGTGCTTGCGCCGGGCACGGTTAATGAAGTGCTTCGGACGCCATGACTTACGCATCGAACGAGGAGCTCTTCCCCGTCTGGCGGGAACCGCGCTCGATCTGGGAACGAAGGGGT
Source organism: Longimicrobiaceae bacterium (assembly GCA_036375715.1). NCBI lineage: Bacteria > Pseudomonadati > Gemmatimonadota > Longimicrobiia > Longimicrobiales > Longimicrobiaceae > Longimicrobiaceae bacterium. The sequence continues at coordinate 48,922 of DASVBS010000006.1, forward strand.
TTCAACCCGCGGCAGCAGCGCTACCTCACCCTGGTGATGGTGGCGATCACCCTGCTGCTCCTTTCCGGCTGGATCTACGCCACCATCCACGCAATCGAGACCGGTGGCGTCCCCTCCATCGCGCGGCGGATCAGCCAGCAGCCATCACTCCTTTCACGGAATTCTCCTGCCCCGGCCACCTTCCTGCTCGAGGCCGCCATCAACGCGTTCACGGACTGGGAGGAGCGCTTTCGAGGAGAGAGCGGCCAGGTGCGTATCGTCGTGCAGGAGCCCGGGGACACGCTCCCGCTCCCCGATTCCGTTCCCTCCGGCGTCGAGATCGTCTATGCACCGGTAGAAGCGGTGGACTCGATGGGCGCGATAGCCGGCAGCAGCCGGGCCGCTCGCAGCGCCCCGCCATCCTCTGCCGGCATCTGGGCCATCCTTGCCCGCGCGCGCGACGCGTTGCGACCGGTCTCTGATCTCAACCTGGTCACCCTGGTCCCGGCCAGCGAGCTGAACGAGGGGAGGATCGGATCGTACCGGATCGGCTCCTGGCCGCAGGAATCGGGTGCATATGTCCCACCCCGTGGCTTCGTGCGGGTAACCCCGGAAAACATGAACACCCGGGTCTCGAAGCACGTCCGGCTCGCGGACCTGCTCACCAAGGGGCAGGAGGATGTCTGGCCGAAGTACGTGGTGGTCTCGCCTCGCGCGCTCGACAAGGTGGAGTTGACGATCCAGGAGCTGGAAGGACGCGGGCACCCGGTGGACAACATCTTCGTCATCAGCGGTTTTCGAACGCCGTGGTACAACGAGACCGGCGGCGATACCAGTGGGCGAGGCGCTCTGTCGCGGCACATGTATGGCGATGCGATCGATTTCGCCGTCGACAACGACCGCGACGGCAGAATGGACGATCTCAACGGCGATGGCCGGGTGACCGTCGCCGACGCACGCGTAATCGCGGCCGCCGCGGAAGAGGTCGAAAAGCGTTACCCGGAGATGATCGGCGGGATCGGCATCTACGCGCCCACGGGAGCCCACGCGGGCTTCGTGCACCTGGATACCCGGGGCTATCGGGCGCGCTGGTAGGCGCGCGGTCGCGCGGACGCCTTGGCCTCACACCAGGGATCGAGTGGAAGGAGTAAGCATGGACGAACGCGCAGAGAGGTCGGGCCACAGCGCGCGGGAGTTCCCCGAGGACAGCCTCGACGAGCGCAGATCTCAGCAGGGTCCGGGCGGGACGCCTCCGGAGGCGACGGTTCGCGACGAAGACCTGGAGCCGCACGAGGGCCTGCGGTACATCGCCCGATTGTTCAAGGTTCTGGCCGTGTTGCTCCTGCTGATGCTCGTCTTCGAGGTGGTGATCGGTCTGGTTCAGCGGGGAGGGGACGCTGTCGCTACCCTGGTGGTGGAGGCGACGCGCCTGATCGTCTTCGCAGGTTTCCTATGGGGAGCCGGAGACATCGCCCTGATGCTGATCGAGTCGAACCACGACCTGCGCGCCACGCGGATCCTGCTCGGTCGCCTGAACGCGAAGATGAAACGACTCACCGACATCGAGCTCGACGAGCTGGAGCAACGCGCCGCCAATCCGTCTCTGCGACACCCACGCGGCGGGGATTGAAGAACAGCGGCCTGCCAGCGACTCAGCGCTGGCGCGCGATGGCTTCCAGCGCCGCCTCGACCATCTCGTCAACCCGCGCGGCGCGCCGCAGATGGTGGTCGACCATGAACGAGAAGATCACCTCCTCCCCACCCGCCGTTGTCAGGTAACCCGAGAGGGTGCGCACCCCGGTGAGGGTTCCCGTCTTCGCCCGCACGTTGCCACGCAGCGGCGGCTCTCGCATCCGTTCGGCGAGGGTCCCGTCGATCCCCGCAACCGGCAGCGCAGCCCGCCACTCCTCTCTACTCCCCGTCCGGTCCATCGCCGTCAGCAGTCCCACGAGCAGACGCGGGGATACGAGGTTGTAGCGAGACATCCCCGAGCCGTCCGCCATTCGCAGCTCGTCGGCAGCGAGGTTCCACGCACGCAACAGGCTGTCCACCACCGCCGCTCCGGCCTCCGCGGTCGCCTCGCCCTTCAGCTCGCGCCCGACCGTGAGCAGGAGGCTCTCCGCGATCTGGTTCTGACTCGGCTTCATCATCCCCGCCAGGATCTCGGAAAGTGGGGGCGATCGATGAGTGAAGAGCAGCGCCTCCACCACGCCGGTTCGGTCTACCGGCCACTGGTCTGCCGGGAGTGCCGGCCCCTCCACGGCGACACCCACCTCTCGCAGGGTCTCGCGCAGGGCCGTGAGGAAGTAAGCGGTCGGATCGCGTACGGCGAGGCGTAGCGTCACCGCGGTCGTGTCGGCGGGCAGGGATCCCTCCACCGTGACCCCCGGACCCGAGGGGTCGCGGCGCAGAGTGAGCTGGACCTCGCTTCCTGGCGGCGTCGTGCGCGTCAGATTGTAGATTCGTACGTGCTGCGTTGGCGGGTCCACGATCACGACGCCAGGTGACCCGACGTCGCGGCTCGGCACCACCTGAAGGGTGGCGATCCCCTCGTTGAACTGCAGCCCTCCGTACTCCGCCGCGTAACCTTGATCGAGGTCGTCCCAGGCCCAACCGGCACCCAGCGTCGGCCCGGGAAAGACGCTGTCCACACCGACGATGCCGCCCTGGATCCGAGTGATCCCCCGCGCACGAAGGGAGTCCGCCCAAGCGTAGAAGACTGCACGGGCGTCGGCGTAGAAGCGCCCGGAGAAGGTCGGGTCCCCGCTGCCGCGAACGATCAGGTCGCCCCGCAATACCCCGTCCCGAACCTGCCCGCTGGCCCACACCGTGGTCTCGAAGCGGTAGGCGGGACCCAGCGTCGCCAGCGCCGCCGCACCGGTCAACAGCTTCTGATTCGACGCAGGAAGGAAGACCTCGCTCGCATTCCGCTGGTAGAGCGTGTCGCCGTCGGTGAGCGAGACTACCAGCGCACCAATGTGCGCGTGCGAGAAGGCGGTGTCGGAGAGGATCGAATCGATCTGCGCCGTCAGCCCCTTCTCTCCAGCGGGGGCGCCAGATCGAGCACTCAGCGGCGCACAGGCGCCCGCAAGCGCGACGAGCACGGCGATCAGGCTGCCGTGCAGCGACGCGCGCCAGCCTTGTTGCAGAAGATGACGGTCCGCGCTTCTCTCCACGCGGCGTGTTCCGCTTCGCCGCGGTGCCACCATCGAGCCGCTCACCCGGCTAGCGCCAACAGTTCGGCGGTGTGCAGCGCCCTCCGGCCAGCACAGAAGTCGGCGATCTGAGAGCGGCAGGAGAAGCCGGGCGCCACCACGATTGCGTCCGGAGCGCCTCGCACCGCAGGGAAGAGCACCCGCTCACCGATGGCTTTCGAGATCTCGTAGTGCCCTTCCTCGTACCCGAAGGATCCGGCCATTCCGCAGCACCCCGAGTCGAGAATCCGGTAGTCGAGACCTTCCACGCGGTCCAGGAGGCGTCGCGTCGGCTCCATCCCCACCAGCGCCTTCTGGTGGCAGTGACCGTGGACGATGGCCTGCCGCTCGAGTCTCCCCGGCGCGTAGTCCGGCAGGGAATCCAGGAACTCCTCGAGGGTGTAGCTGTTCTCCGCCACGACCCGGCCGCGCTCGCGCCCGATCAGATCGGGGAGCTCGTCGCGGAAGGTGAGGACACAGCTGGGCTCCAGCCCGACAAGGGGGACGCCGCCCTCCATCTGCGGCGCCAGCGTGGCGACCAGCTCGCGTTGCCGCCGCTTGGCCTCGTCCAGCAACCCTTTTGAAATGTTCGGCCGTCCGCAGCAGACCTGACGCCGCGGCAGCTCCACGCTGAAGCCCGCACGCTCCAGGACCCGCACCGCGGCGTGTAGCGGCGCGGGGTTGAAGAAGTTGTGGAAGGTGTCGTCGAAGAGGATCACCCTGCCACGCGGGGCGCTGCGACTGCGGGGAATCCCCCGGAACTCCTCGCGGAAGGTGCGAGGGGCGAGCTCCGGCAGCTTGCGACGCTGATCCGTGTGCGACACCCGCTTCAAAAGCGGTCCGACAAGCCGATTGCCGAGGTTCGCCAGCCCCGGAGCCAGACTTCCAAGCCGTGCGAGGTCGTGGATCTTCCCCGCGAAGAGCGCCGAGGGTGGGATACGCCCCGTCGCGCGGTAGTGCTGCGCCAGGAACTCCGACTTGTACCGCGCCATGTCCACCCCGACGGGACACTCGGTCTTGCACGCCTTGCACTCCAGGCAGAGGTCGAGCGCCTCGAGCACTTCCTCGCTCTTCATCCCCGGAAGTCCGCCCTTCATGGCCTCCCGCAGGCTGTTCGCCCTTCCCCGAGTCGAGTGCTCCTCCTCCAGGGTGACCATGAACGAGGGGCACATGGTGCCCGCGTCGAGCTTGCGACACACCGCCATGCCGGTGCACTTCTCCACCGCCAGGTCCCATCCCCCGTCGGCCGAGTAGTCGAAATAGGTTTTCGGAGCGAACGCGGAGTAGCCCTCGCCGAAGCGGAGGTTTTCCGACATCCGCTGCGTTGGAGGGACGATTTTCCCCGGGTTCATGCGTCCCTGCGGATCGAAGATCGTCTTCACCCTCCGGTGGAGGTCCATGATCTCGGGGCCAAACATCACCGGCAGGAACTGCGACCGGGAAAGCCCGTCGCCGTGCTCGCCCGAGAGGGACCCGCCGAACTCAACCACCAGTTCCGCCACCTGCTCGGCTATCGCCTGCATGCGACGCACGTCCTCACCCTGCTTGAGGTTGAGGTCGACGCGGATGTGCAGACAGCCCTGGCCCGCATGTCCGAAGAAGCCGAGGGTCGTGCCGTTGCGATGCACGATCTCCTCGAAGCGCCGCGTGTAGGCGCCCAGCTTTTCGGGCGGGATACCTGTATCCTCCACGAACTCGTGAGGCTTGACGTCCCGGCTGGAGGTCGTGCGATAGAGCAGGCCCGTGGCGGCCTGGCGCAGCGCCCACGCCGCCGTCTGGTCACGGGGGTCGAGGTAGACCCGCGCCGAGGGAGACCCGGGCAGGCTCGGCGCCCGGGCGGCGAAGTCCTGAGCGCGCGCGGCCACCTCTTCGGGTGTGTCACCGGAGAACTCGCAGAAGAGCACACCCAGCGCGTCCGGCGCGGCAAAAGCGGCGGCCGGCCGGTAGTGGATGATCTCGCGCGCACCGCGCAGCACGCGCGAGTCCACGATCTCGAGCGCAGAGAGCCCCGGCTCGGGAAGGATGGCGGGGATGGCGTCCATCGACGTCCATCGCTCGGGGAAGGAGAGAAGCACCAGGCTGCGGGCGCGGGGCAGGGGCACCAGCCCGAGCTCCGCCTCCAGGATGGTGGCGAGGGTGCCCTCCGACCCGACGATCAGCTTCGACAGGTTGAGCTTCTCTTCCTCGAGCAGCATGTCGAAGTTGTAGCCGCTGACGCGCCGTGGGACTTTGGGGTAGCGCGCCAGAATGCCATCGCGATGCGGCTCGAGCAGCGACATGACCTCCCGCGCGATCTCGCCCTCCCGGCCTGGCATGGTCGCCACCGCGCCCCTCTCGACGGGCTTGAAGTGCAGGCACTGCGTGTCCGGGAGCATGCACTTCAGCGAGTGCACGTGATCGCCCGTCTTCCCGTAGACCAGGGAGCGCGAGCCGCACGAGTTGTTCGCGATCATGCCGCCCAGCGCGCACTGCCGGATGGTCTGCGGGTCCGGACCGAAGTGCAGCCCGTACTTCGACGTCGCCCGATTGAGGCGGTCGAGCCTCACACCCGGCTCGACGACGGCGATTCGACGATCGGGATCGATGGAGAGGACACGATTCATGTACTTCGCGAAGTCGATCACGATGGCTTCGCCGATCGACTGTCCCGCGAGCGAGGTGCCTCCCCCTCTGGGCACAAGGGGCACGTTCGCCTCTCCGGCGAGCCGCACCACCGTCTCCACATCCTCGGCGTCACGGGGGATGACGACTCCCATCGGTACGATCTGGTACAGGGAGGCGTCGGTGCTGTACATCAAACGGGTATGGGTATCGAAGCGCACCTCACCGCGGACGCGCTCGCTGAGCGCTCGTTCCAACCGCGCTGCGTGCGAATCGTTCTGGATGACTGTCAGCATGTTCGGCCGTCGGGTGCCGGCAGGTATCGGAAATGGGCGAATCGGTAAAATACGCCTTCCGCGCCGGTGCGCGATCCCCCGGGCCGGAAGAACAACGCAGTGTGCCCGCCGACCTCGTTGTGAAGCCATTCCTTACAAAGCCGGTGTGAAATACCGCCTGGAGGTGCGGCACCCGGGAGGGGGTCGTCGTGTACGAATCATCATCCCCCATGCTGGAGCCTTCTGATGCACGTGTATCTGCGAGACGAAGCGGTCGATCTGGAGATGCGGTTGGTGGACGCCGAGGGTCTCGTGCCCGAGGGGTCAGACCTCGTGCCGGTGGCTTTCCACGTTAGCGGGCGGGCGCAGCCCAGCTTCCGCGCCCTGCTCCCGCCAGACACGGTTGCGGTGCTGCGGGACGCGCTGACCGAGCCGGTCTCCCTCGGTGTTCTGGCGGAGGAGCCGGAGGATCCGGACGCGGAGATTCAGGCGATGGTGGGGCTGGCCCTTCCGATCAACCCCGGTGAGCTGGGCGAGATGGCTGGAGAGGAGGAAGAGTCCGAGCCGTGGAAGGCGAGTGCTCCGGATCCGGACGCCTGGCGGGGCGAGGATGCCGCCCTGGAGGCCGAGGAACCCCCTCGCACCGCGCTGCTCGCCTTCGCCCCTCTGGTTCGCCTGACCCGCAAGTTTCCCCACGATTTCGGCGAGGAGCTAGCAGACCTGCTGGAGGCTGCCCTGTCCGGCGCGACCCGCCCCGTGCTGGAAGCGCGGGTGGATCGCATGCTGGGAGATCTGTGACGGAGCTGGTGGCCGGTAGGTAGCATGCCCGCAGGCTTCACTCCGCTTCATCCGCTACTGTCGGGCCCGGTACTCGCGAATTCAGCCTCCTGGCGACCGGGCTCGGGCTGTTAGAGATCGTGCTCCGCTCGCGTTTCGCCCCCAGCCCGACGGGCGATCTTCACCTCGGAAACGCTCGCACCGCGCTGCTCGCCTGGCTGCACGCACGGGCGCTCGGGGGCACATTCGTGCTGCGGGTGGAGGATCTCGACGAGGGACGAGTGCGCGAGGGGTTCATCGAGCGACAGCTCGAGGACCTGCGATGGCTGGGACTCGACTGGGACGAGGGGCCGGATGTCGGCGGTGACTTCGGACCCTACCTGCAGTCCGAGCGGCGGGGGCTTTACGAGAAGGCGATCGCCGGGCTGGCGGAGAAAGGGTTAATCTACGAGTGCTTCTGCTCGCGGAAGGAGATCGCCGCGGCGGCCAGCGCGCCGCACGGCCCCCAGGACGAGGGGCCGATCTACCCGGGGACCTGTCGGGAGCTAACGCCGAGTAAGGCCGCTTACCTCCGGAGCACGCGCCCCGCAGCGTTACGCCTTCGCGCGCCGGATCGCACCATCCGCTTCGTCGACGCACTGCACGGAGAGCAGGCGATCCACGGGCGAGAGGAGATCGGCGATTTCGTCATCCGCCGACGCGACGGGATCGCAGCGTATCAGCTCGCCGTGGTGGTCGACGACGCGGCCATGCGCATCTCCCACGTCTTGAGAGGCGCGGACCTGCTCACCTCCACCGCCCGTCAGCTCCTCCTCTACGAAGCGCTCGGCCTGGAAGCGCCTGAATGGATCCACGTGCCCCTCCTGCTCGGCCCGGATGGGGAGCGGCTGTCAAAGCGGCACGGTGCGGTGTCCCTGCGGGAGCTGCGGGAGAGGGATGTGGCGCCTGAAGAGGTGGTGGGGTGGCTGGCGTGGACATCGGCTCTGGCGGACCGGGGTGAACACACTACCCCGGCCGCCCTGGTCGACCGCTTCTCTCTCGACCGCATCCCTCGCGAACCTACTCTCCCTGATTCACTTCCCTGGGGTTGATCCTGATTCACTTCCCTGGGGTTGATCGCCCCCGCTCCTGCAATCCCGGCTACGCCCATTCCACCGGTGGGGACCCGCGGCTCCAAGGGCATAATCCCTCGCTACCACCCCTTCTCCGATCCCGCCGTCTTCCGCCAGTGGCATCGCCGACCCGACCCCTCAGCTCGCGGCGGCTGCGGGCAGCCCGCCGAAGCGGCGTTCGCGACGCGAGTACTCCTCCACCGCCATCGACAGCCGGCGAACGGAGAAATCCGGCCACAAGCACCGATCGAAGTAGAGCTCGGCGTAGGCGCACTCCCAGAGCAGGAAGTCGCTGAGCCGCTGCTCGCCCCCGGTCCGGATCAGCAGGTCCACCTCCGGAGCCGGATCGGAGTGGCTGACTTTCTCGATGAGGGCGGTGAAGGCCTCCCTATCGAGGTGGGCCGACGTCGCGCGGCAGGCGGCCGCGGCCTCGACCAGCGTGTCGCGGGCCGAATAGTCGATGGCGATACGCAGGTGTAGGCGATCTCCCCCGGCAGTCTCGGCCTCCGCCGCCTCGATCGCCTTCCGCAGCACCGGTGGAATCCGGTCGCGCCGGCCGATCACGTCGAGTCGAACACCGTTCTGCACGCACTTGGCGGTTTCGGACGCCAGGTATGTGCGGAAGAGGCGCATCAGGGCAGAGACTTCCCGGCCCGGCCGCTTCCAGTTGTCGGAGGAGAAGGCGTACAGGGTCAGCGTCCCGATTCCGAGTCCCGGTGCCCCTTCAACGATCTCCCGCACGACCTTGGCTCCCTCCCGGTGGCCGGCGATCCGCGGCTGCCCGCGTCCCACTGCCCACCGCCCGTTCCCATCCATGATCACCGCCACGTGGAGACCGGGAAAGCGCGTCGTCAAAGCCCTTTGCTTCATAAAGTCCGTTGGCGAAAAAAAAGGATCAGCCTTCGCGAACCGCCTGAATGAGCGATTCCATGTGATCGAGGTATTCTTCCAGAGCCTTCCGTCCCCGCGCCGTGAGCCGGTATTCGGTGCGAGGCACCCGCCCCTCGAAGGATTTCCGGCAATCGATGTAGGCTGCCTCCTCCAGGCGCCGCGCGTGAACGCTCAGGTTGCCGTCCGAGGTGTTCAGCATGCCCTTCAGGTCGTTGAAGGTCAGCGATTCGTTGACCGCAAGGGCGCTCACGATTCCGAGCCGGATCCGCTCGTGGATCAGGCGGTCGAACTCCGGGGGAGAAGCATCCCCCGCGCCGCCGGGTTCGCTGAAGAGCCGGACGGGCCTTGGCCCCTCCGCCGAAACCGCGCGTTGCTTAGCCACCGTACCTCCTCGCGATGAGCACGCCGAAGAAGATATGTAGACCTCCAAAGCCAAGCGCCATCAGAGCATCTCCCCAGCTCGCCGGGAGCAGGAGTGCCGCCGTGCCCAGAAGCATGAAGCTGAGCCCCATCACCGGGACGATCGAGACGGAGAACGCCCCCGCCGCCATGATGCCGGCGCCGAAGAGGAGCATCCACATCCCGGGAAGGGGCTGCAGGATTCCTTCGCTGAAGAGAACGGCGGTCAGCACCGCGCCGGCTACCAATGCCGGGGAGAGGGAGAGCGCCACCTTGCGCCCCGGTCCCGAGAGTAGCGGCATACCGGCCGCCCGGGCTTTGCGCGCAACGGAGTACACGGCAATCGCCAGCGCGAGGATCGCCTCCACACTCCAGGTGGCGAGCCACCCCGCGGCCGAGGGAGCGCGGGCAGCCACCGGCGCCGCCAGGAGCGCAGTGACGCCGAGCGCCACCACGCCCCATCCCGAGACCGCGGTGAAGCTCCCCGCCCGCTCCATCGTCTCGCGAATGAAGCGAAGGTTGTCCATCGCCCGGTCGTGCAGGGCGACCGGCTCCGGCTTGCGGGGAGGTAATGGGTGAACGCTTGCCATGGTTCCTTATCCTGATGGTGAGCCGCCCCGATGTCAAGTGCTTTACCGCACAAAGCGAGCCTGGCTCAGTAGGCGATGCCGGCGAACAGCATGACTCCGCTCCGAGGGCTGAAGGTCTGGAGGCCGTAGACACCTTCCACCTCCACCCAGATACGACGTCCGGCCCGCGCCCCCAAGCGGAGCTCGCTCAGCTCCTCGTTCCCGCGAATGGTCCACCCGTGCATGCCATCCATGTGTCCCACCAGGCTCAGGCGAGGGGACAGCCACTTCCCCTTATAGGCGGCAGTGGCCGAATACATCAGCACGTCGGACTGCTCGAACCGGGGGTCATGCGTTCCGTTGATGCCCACCCCAGTCTCCCCTGAGAGGAAGTACGGGCCGTGCTTCAGCCGCCCTCCCAACAGGGCGAAGAAATCCGTGCGATCGCGCTCGAGTCCCACCTCGTTGTCGGTGGTCGGCAGGCGGGTGCCGAAACGCAGCATTGCTGCCGCTTCCCGGTCCGGCGGCGTCAGCAGGACCATGGTCGAAACCCGTATGTCACCGGCGTCCCGCCTCCGCTTACCGGTGCTCTCCCGGGCTCCACCGAACGGGTCGGCAAAGACCTCCTGATCCTCGAAGATCCGGAGTGCGGTGCCCGCGAGCTCTACCGCCACCCGCCCGCTTCGCACCGCGACGGAAAAATCTCCCAGCTCCCACAGCTCTCCTTCAGTGCCGGCAAGGGAAGCTCGCTGGTGCTCGAACAGCGAGGCACCGATCCGTGACGTCACCGTTCGATGATCGTCGAACAGGTTCCATTCCATCGGGTGGATCGGTCGGAGCTGGGCTCGAGCGACGGTCGCGGAGCAGAGCAGTAGGAGGCCGGCGCCTGCCAGCTGCCGCATCAGGCTGCGATGCATTTTCCGCTAATCGGATTCGGGTCGTCCGGCTGCGTGACGCTCAGTGAGTTCGGGCGGGGGCCGCGCTCCTCCAGCGGTCGAGCGACGCCAGCACTCCCTCTGCACGGGTGAGCGTCGAATCTGAATAACCCAGCGCACGCTTCAGCGCTACATCCCGCTGGAGCGGGTTCCGCTGGCGCTCGATCCGCCAGGACTGCCGAGGTCCGATCCGCCCCACGTAGTAGAGGGCACTGCTCGGTACGGGAAAGTCGCTACCGTGGAGCGTTCGGGCCTCGAACAGGCGGTCGCGAGCCAGGCGCGGAAGGTATGGAAAACGGCTCGGGTTCGCCATTCCCGAGTTGTCCAGCCACAGGTGCGGATAGCGCTCGAGCATCGACCGGACAATACCGAGCTGGTTGGGGTCGTGCAGGAAGACAACCGGCGTTCCCGAATGGGCGCAGATCACGGGAACGCCAGCCTCCAGCGGAGCCTCGAGCAATCGAACGTCCTTCAGCTGCGGGTCGACTTCACGGAACGTCGTCTCTCCGCCGCCGGAATGGACCAGCAAGGGCAGGCGGGCATCGGCCATGCGCTGGTAGAACGCGCCCAGCCGCGGGGAAGAAGGATCGATCCCCTGTGTGGCTGGGAGCCACTTGATCAGCGTCGCACCGCCCTCGATGCATTCGTCCAGCCGTTCAAGGGCATCCGCACGGAAAGGATTGACCGAAGGGCCCGGGAGCAGAGCGTCGGGATGCCGGCGACAGGCCTGGAAGACCCATGAGGGAGGCACCACGAGCTGCGATCGCACGGAATCGAACCTTCCGGCTGCGTCGTAGACCCCGTCGAAGCCCAGCACCACCGCGCGGTCCAGCTCGCTTCCGCGGACCATGTCCGCGACGCGATCTACCCACTCCTCGTCGCTCGAATCCTTCGACTGGGCCGCGGACATGCCGTGCCACCAGCGCAGCAGACGGTAGGTGTAGCGGCGCTCGAAGGCGGGCGAGATCCAGCAGCCCGAGCCCGCCGCACCCGTCCCCGCCAGGTGGACGTGGACGTCGATGCGGAGGGGCGGGCTCATGCGGCGGTGCGCGGCGCCGAATTCTGTCGCCTCAGCCACTCGAGGATTCGTCCGCGGGCGATGGGTGACATCGGGGTGGAGAGATGGGTCTCGCCGGGCAGCACGAGCACTTCTGCCGTGGGAAGCGCTCGCGCCAGCGTCTCGGCCTGCTCGCGAGGGACCAGCCGATCACGCGCCCCGTAGACGAGAAGGGTCGGCACCTCGGTGGCGCGGGCTGCAGCCGGGAGATCGAGCCGATCCAGCATCCGGTTGAGGACCTGGACGTAGCCGAACGCTCCTGGACCCGGCGCGTCCTCGAGCCGCAGGGGAAACGCGCCCCGACGGAAGGGTCCGAACGACGGGATCAACCCCGTCAAGCCGAACCAGGACCGCTCGCGCCAGATGGTGCGAAGCATGGGAGCTCCGACCTCTCGCAGAATCGCCGCCCGTGAAAGCTCTACCCGCAGCGGCGCCGCTACCAACACGGCTGAGGTCAGTGCCGAACCCAATCGGGGCAGCGCATGCAACAACAGTGACCCGCCCAAGCTGATGCCGATCGCGTGCAGCGGCCGCTCCCGGACCTGCTTCCCCCAGGCGCGAAGCGCAGCGGGGATCATGGTCTCCAGCCCCGCCGTGCTCAGGAGCGCGCTGCTGTGGCGTCCATGCCCGTCAACATCGAAGGTGAAGACCTCGAGGCGGCGCTGCAGCAGCTCCGAAAACAACCGCGTGAGCGAAAAGAGAGCGTCGTTGCCGGCGCCATGGACTACGAGCACACCACCGAGAGGCTCCCCGGCGGGCAGGAGGTGATGCGCCTGGGTCTCGCCGCCGGCCTCGGGCCGCGAATAGAAAAAGGTGCGCCACTCCACGCGGTTGAGATCGCACCACGCGCGGAAGTGCCGTTCGTAGGGGAGCTCGCTCACCCTTTGTCAGCCCCTCGTTCGGCCAGGACGGCCGCCCGTGCCCGCAGCTCGCGCTCGGCTGTCTCACCCTGGATCTGCCCGGGAGCGGCGAGCTTCGGGGCGAGATCGCCAGTGATCAGGCGCGCACTGCGCTGCCAGGTCAGATAAGCCCAGGCCCATTGTAACAGGACCAGCACGCGGTTGCGGAACCCGATGAGAAAGACGATGTGGACAAAGAGCCATGCGAGCCATGCGATCAGGCCCGACAGCTTGCGACCGCCGATGACGGCTACGGCGGCTGCCCGTCCGATCGTCGCCATCATCCCCTTGTCCTTGTAGCGGAATTCCAGCCGCGGCTGGTCCCGCATGGTCCGGAGGATGTTCTCGGCAGCGGTGCGCGCCTGCTGCATCGCCACCTGAGCCACGCCGGGAAGCGGCTCGCCAGTCTGATGGGAGAAGTTCGCCAGGTCCCCGATGACGAAGACCTCCGGGTGACCCGGGATCGACAGATCCGGCTCCACGAACACCCGACCCATGCGATCGGTGGGGACCCCCAGCTTGTGCCCCAGCGGCGAAGCCTTGACGCCCGCTCCCCACACGACGGTCCGGGTCTCGATCCGCTCGTCCCCGACCCATACGCCCTCGAAATCGATGTTCGTCACCATCGCATTGAGCCGCACCTCCACCCCGAGCCGCTCGAGTTGCTCCTTCGCTTTCTGCGACAGCTCGTCAGGATAGGCGGGGAGAAGCCGCGGGCCTCCCTCGAGCAGCACCACGCGAGCCTGGGTGGGATCGATGCGTCGGAAGTCGCGGGCCAGGGTGTGTCGCGCGAGCTCGGCGAAGGCGCCCGCCATCTCTACGCCCGTCGCGCCGCCCCCGATGACCACGAAGGTCAGCAGCGCGGCGCGGCGCTGCGGATCCGGCTCCTGCTCCGCGGCTTCGAAGGCGAGCAGGAAGCGACGCCGGATCTCCGTAGCATCGTCCACCGCCTTCAGTCCCGGCGCGGTCCGCGCCCATTCGTCGTGCCCGAAGTACTGGTCGACCGAGCCGGTGGCCAGGATGAGATAGTCGTACGACTTGGTTCTCCCGTCCTCCACCCGGATCAGGCGATTCTCTGTGTCGATATCGGTCACCTCGGCCAGCAGGACCTCGGTGTTCCGTTGCTTGTGCAGGATCTGGCGAATCGGTGCGGCGATGTCCGCCGGCGATAGGGCCGCGGTAGCCACCTGGTAGAGCAGAGGCTGGAAGAGGTGGTAGTTCCGACGGTCGATGACGGTGACCTGAACCGGCGCGTTGCGCAGAGCACGCGCCGCGTACAATCCCCCGAAACCGCCTCCGACGATCACTACACGCGGGCGGTCAGCGTTCATCTATGGTCTCCCGTGCGAGGCTCAAAACAAATGGGTGTCGCAAGGGCAACGCCATCACCACCTCCCCGCACGCACAAAAAAAGCGGCCGGCGCGCGCCGACCGCTTACACTCCACCGGCGTCGCCGGCAGTTTTCACACCGGGACCGGGAGCAGGTTCCTGAAGGAATGCCGCGCCCGGTTGAGCCGGCTCTTCACGGTGCCCACCGGGATCCCGATGGCTTCCGCGATCTCCTCGTAGGAGAGGTCATCCACCTCCCGCATGACGAACGGAATACGGTGGTGCTCCTCCATCCGCTCGATGGCGGTCCCGATCGCCTCTCGCAGCTCGGATCGGTAGGTCTCCTGTTCCGGATCCGCCTGCGAGGATTCGAACTCGATGGGCCGCGTAGGAGCCCCCGAGGCGGACTGCTCCGGACGCAACTCGGAGAAGGCGGTTTCGCGCCGCCGCGACCGGTTGCGGAACTCGTTCTTCAGGAGGTTGTTCGCGATCGTGTGGATCCAGGTCGAGAACTTACGGCCCGGGTCGTAGCTGTCGCGGGCCCGGTGAATCCGCAGAAACGTGTCCTGAGTGAGGTCCTCAACACGTTCCTCGTCGCTGAGCCGCTTGCGCAGGAAGCCCTGGATCCGGGGTTCGTAACGCTCCATCAGGAGCTGAAAACCGTTCTCGTCCCCGTCCGTGTAGCGCTGGAATAGCTGCTCGTCGGTCAGCTCCTCGAGGCTGGACGGCCGCGCGGCGGGAGGCACGGCCCGCAGCGGTCGCGACCGCGCGCCATGCGAGCGGTCGGACAGCGGGAGAACAGCCCCCGGACGACGGCCACGAGTGAGAGGCTCCATGGACGAAAGATAACCGGGAAACCCTATTCTGTCGAGGGATGTGGAGGGAAGAAGGCCGACGGAAAATGCACCTGTGAAAACGGCTTTACTGTGTTCAGCCGGCTCCTCACGAAACGGACGGTTCCCGCTGATTCCTGAGGGCCTGCTGGCCGCTCCGCAAGCGGGCGCCGCCGCTCACGGGCTCAGTTCGGGCGGGCGCGAGTTGGAGGCTGAAGCAGCCCGCCCCCGCTGCGCAGGTTCAGCAGGAAGAAGAGCACCGACGCGAGACCGAGCTGCAGGTAGAAGGTGAGGAATCGCCAACCCGCGGTGGCGAGTCCAATCACTCGCGTGGGAAGCAGCGCGCTGTAGATCAAGTAGAAAGCGGCTTCCGCTCCGCCAGCCGCGCCCGGAGTGGGGATCATCGCCATCAGCGTGAAGACCACCCACTGCAGCAACCAGAAGAGCACCGGCTCCACGGGATAGCCGAGATATGCCACCAGGGCGGTTATCACCGAGTAGCGGGCGGTCCACTGCACCGCCGTCAGGGAGAGGCTGAGAGCGAACCACCACCTCCCCCGCACGGCGATCAGCCGGAAGACCTCCCGCGCGTCCGCCCAGGTGCTGCGCAGCTTCCTCCGCGTGCGGGCAAGGAACTGGATGCCCCATTGACGCGTGCGCTCCCCGAGGCCGCCGGTCAGGACCATTCGCACGGACAGCCAGCTGAACAGCGCGATAGCCGCCCCGGTGCCGAGCGCGATGAAGGCATCGTTTCCCAACTGTTCGGCCACCAGCCGGAAGATGGGCAGATTCCATGATTCGGTGAGGATCACCGCAAGGGGCAGGGAGATCGCGAAGAAGATCGCGTCCTCGATGATCGGGTAGGTGGTCAACGACGCGGCGGTTCCGGGGGTGACCCCCCGCTGCACCAGCATCCCCCACTTGAAAAAGCCACCGCCCACCGCGGTGGGGCTGATCGCCGAGCCCAGGTCGACCGCCAGTGTCATCTGTAGGCAGTCCCGGAAGGAAAGGCGGTGGCCGAGAAAGCGAGCCCAGATGAGCAGCCGCAGCGTGTTCGTCACCCAGGGGAAGAGGCCTAGCGCGATCGCGAGATAGAGATAGGTACGGGGAAGGTCGGGTAGCGCCGTGAGTAGCTCGCGGTCGGTGACCAGAAGCGAAAAGGCGACATTGCCCAGCACCCCGATGGGGATGAGGACGAGGGTGGTGCGAAAGAGCCGGTTCAGCCCGCGCAGCGGAGGTTGCTCGCTAGCGGCCGCGACGCCGCTCTTCGCGCCGACGCTCGGATCCTCCCTCATCCTTCGACGCCGGTGCCGGTGCGATGGGCTATCGCCCGCTCGCGGAGCAGTCGTTCGTAACTGCTCACCAGGTCACGGTTGATCGTGTGCCAGTCACGGCCGGAGGCGCTCCTCCGCGCCGCCTCGCCCATGCTCCTGCGCAGCGTTCGATCGCGCAGGAGTCTCTCCAGCCGGTCGCTGATGCCGACGATATCGTTGGCCGGTGCGACATAGCCGTTCTCTCCGTCCCGCACGAGGTCCTGCGGCCCCCCGCGGTCGACCACCACCGCGGGCACTCCCGACGCGAGAGCCTCGAGGACCACGTTGCCCAGGGTCTCGGTGGTGGAGGGGAAGACGAAGACGTCGGCTGAGGCATACCATCGCGCCAGCTCGGCGCCGGTCTGCTGTCCCGCGAAGGTCGCGTCGGGGAGCGCCGCCTCGAGCTCCTCGCGCATGGGGCCATCGCCCACCAGCGCCAGGTGGAAGGGTACGCCCCTCGCGCGCAGCTCGCGTTCGATGCCGACAAGGTCCGCCAGGTCCTTCTCCTTTACCAGTCGGCTCACCAGTAAAAGGAGCGGCAGCGAGTCATCCACACCGAGCTTGCCGCGAAGCTCCTGATCCCGGTGCCGGGGGTTGTAAGCGTCGAGATCGATCCCCCGGGACCAGAGCTCGACGGGGCCAATCCCCTGTTCGCGCAGCTCCCGGGCAACCGTCTCCGTGGGGGCATAGATCCGATCCGAGCGGTGGTAGAACCAGCGCAGCGCCGCCCAGCCGAAGCGTTCAAGCGGGCGGACACGGTAATAGCGAAAGTAGGAGACGAAATCCGTGTGGAAGCTCGCAACCGACGGAATCGCGCTACGACGAGCATAGCGCTGCGCCCAGATGGCCATGGGTGTCGGGCTGACCACGTGTACGATCTCGGGGTCGAACTCCTCCAGGGCACTCTCCAGGGCGCGGCCGCCCGGGCGGCTCACGCGGTAGTCCGGGTAGGGAGGAAACCGGAGGTAGGGGACCACAAAAACCCGATCCTGCCACGGGACCTGGGCAGGAGGGCGGAAGGGTGAGATGACGCGAAAGTCGATTCGGTCGAGCAGGAGGGTGTCGAAGAGGCGCGCGAGCGTGCGTGACACCCCGTCGACTAACGGATACAGGCTTTCTGTGAAGTAGACGACCCTCATGCGACCGGCTGCGCAGCGACCCCTCCCGTGGACCGTCTCCTCCCGGGGACGTCCGTTGAGGGTCGGGAATCTACGCCCGGCCCGCGAGGCGCGACAGCGGACCCGACTTCGCTCTCAGGGCCCGCCGCCGAGCTGCGCCTCCATCAGGTTCTCGATCTCGCGGCGATAGCGACGCCTCCGGCGCCAGTTGTCGAGGAGCAGTGCGGCCACCGCCACCCCTCCCAGAATCACCGGGGCCCACCAGGGCGAGTCTTCCAGACGCTCCTTCGAGCGCAGCACGTACAGAAAGAGGAACAGGATCAGGAAGAGCAGGATCAGCGCCGCCTCCATCAGCACGATGGGATCGCTTCGTTTCCGACGCGACGAGCCTACCGTCATAGGAACTCCTGACATGAGAGACGGCGCGGACGGGATGCCCGTTCCGCGCCGTTCATTGATTCGCTACTCCCTCGCTCCGGCAGAGGAACGGGCCGGCGACTCCGCCGGCCTTTCTCCGGGGGTGCAAGATTCTCGCCCTTACCGGCTTACGAACCGGAACGCCTTCCAGCGGTGGTCCGGCGCCAGGATGGCGCCCACCACCGCACCCACGCCGGCGCCGATGAGGCCAGCGCCAATGCTCAGCCCCGCCGAAGCCTGGCCGATGGTATAGTCGGTCGACTTCGCCACGAAGGGACCTGCCACCGCTCCGGACCCGGCGCCCAGGTAGGCGCCCCAGAGCGCTCCCCGCCACGCCGAGTGCTTGCGCGACTTGCCCAGATCGACCCACAGGACCTCGACGTCGGTGTACGGGACTCGGGCCGACTGCGTGGCCGCGCTCACATACGAGCTCTGGAAGGCGTCGCCGCTGGGACGGAAGACGAAGCTTTCGCGGTCGGCGGAGACGAGGCTGCCTTCGACCGGCTGGGTCTCGCCCGGGAACTGCACGCGCAGCTGGCTTCCCGGCGGGAAATCGATGGGAGCCTGCGATGAGAGGGGGACGGCTGCAAGCATCAACAGCGCTACAGCGAGCACGACTCGAGACATGGAGGCCTCCTGGAGGTGAACCGACGTGATATCCCCGGTCGCGATGGCGAACGGGTTGCCGCGCTGGAATCGCGCGCTAGCGGGCCCATGCCACCGGAGCAGGGAAATGCCCGGTAGTCGCAATGGGCTGGCTTGTGGTCGGGATCTGTGCCGCGAGGTGAGTACGGCTCAGGCCAGGAGCGTGCCCTTCGGGGACGAGTCAGCTAAGTGGTTGAACTGTCAGCAGGTCGGTGGAAACGCAGGGATTTTGAGAAGGGAAAGACGACCAGCGAACTGAGAGGTTTGTTGGATTCTGCAATGGCGCGTGGGGAGGAGATTGCCCGTGTGGGGCAGGAAAGTGTCCGACCCCGGGCTGGAGGGGATCTGGGGGAGGCTTTGCCCCAGACAGGAGCGAGAGTGTCAGAGCGGGCGCTCGAAGATGCGATAGCGCTTGTAGGGGCGTGCGCCCATCCGTTCCAGAGGAAGCACCATGTCCAGGTTGTCCTCCAGGATCCAGGACGCCTCGCCGTGGTCATAGCCGCGGGCGGTGCCGTTGAGCCAGCAGTGGAGGTAGAGGGCGGCGCCCAGGCCGCTGTGTTGGTAGCCTGGCTTGAAGCCGAGCGTAATTACACGAATCCCGCGGATCTTTCGCTTGTGCCAGAGGAAGCGGAACAGCCCGAAGGGGAAGAGACGGCCGTCAGGCAGCTTCTTCAGGGCATGGTTGATGTTCGGGATCGCGAGCGAGAAACCCACTGGTTCGCCTCTGACCTCCGCGATGAGGCAGAGCGAGGGATCGACGATCGGCCTGAACTCCTTGGCCAGGTGCTCGAATTCGGCGTCGGTCATGGGCACGAAGCCCCAGTTCCGCGACCAAGCGGAATTGTAGATGTCCTTGATGACGTCGACTTCGTGTCTGAACCGCGAGAGATCCAGCTGCCGGATGACAGCGCCCATTCGCTGCACCACGCGGTCCATCCCGCGCACCAGCCGCTCGGGCGGATTGGGATCGTCGAGCCAGAAGGCGACCAGATCCTTCGCCTTGACCAGCCCGGCGCCCTCCAGCAGGGCACCGTAGTACGGCGGGTTGTGGGACATCATCGCCATCGGGGGGGTGTCGAACCCCTCGATGAGCACGCCCGGCGAAGAGATCTCCTCGTTGGTGGAGAAATTCATGGGGCCGCGCATGCTGGTCATTCCGCGCCGTTGAAGCCAGTCAGCAGCGGCCTCCAGGAGAGCCCGGGCAACGTCCGGATCCTCGATCGACTCGAAGAGGCCGAAGAAGCCCGTCCGATCAGCGTGGTACTCGTTGTGGCCGTGGTTCACGATGGCCGCAATGCGGCCAACAGGATGGCCGGAGCGCTCGGCCAGGAAGTAGGCTACGTCCGCGTGATGGTGGAAGGGGTGCTTGGAGCGATCCAGGGCGGTGCGGACGGACATCCGCAGTGGCGGCACCCAGAGGGGATCGCTGCCGTTGATCTGCCAGGCCAGATCGATGAAGGCATCCAGCGGGCGCCCGTCCGAGATCTCCTTGACCTGGAGAACCGCGGAGGGCGCTGTGTACGTCCGGGAAGTCAACGGCGGGGCCGACGGCTCACGGGGTCCCCAGCTTGGAGCGCACCAGCGTGAAGGCGTCGAGCACCTGGTCGAGCTGCTCCCGCGTGTGCGTCGCCATGACCGACGTGCGCAGCCGGCAGGAGTTCTCCGGCACGGCCGGGGGAAGGACAGGGTTGGTGAAGACGCCCGCGTCGAACAGCGCCCGCCAGAAGGCAAAGGTGCGCTCCATGTCACCGGTGACGACCGGGATGATGGGGGTCTCCGAGCTGACCGTGTCGAAGCCCAACTCCTGGAGACCCGAGCGGAGGTAATCGGCGTTCTCCCACAGGCGCACGCGCCGCTCGGGCTCGCGCTCGATCACATCCAGGCAGGCCAGCACCGTGGCCACGGCCGAGGGAGGCATGCTGGCGCTGAAGATGAGCGACCGCGCGTGGTGCTTGAGGTAGTGGATGACGTCCTCCGACGCAGCCGCCGCCCCGCCGATGGAGGCGAAGGACTTGGAGAAGGTGGCCATCACCAGGTCCACCTGTCCTTCCAGGCCGAAGTGCTGCGCCGTACCACCACCCTTTTCGCCAAGCACTCCGATCGCGTGGGCGTCGTCCACCATCAACCGGGCGCCATATTCGCGCACCAGGGCCAGCACACTCGGCAACTCGACGATGTTCCCCTCCATCGAGAAGACGCCGTCGGTCACCACCAACACCCCGCCGGGGGCATCCCAGTGCTTTTCGAGGAGGCGGCGAAGACCGGTCAGGCTGCCGTGGGAATAGCGGACCATCTCACCGCCCGACAGGAGGGCGGCGTCGAAGAGGCTGGCGTGATTGAGTCGGTCCTGGATGATGACGCTGCCGCGACCGGCGAGGGCCGCTATCAACCCCAGGTTGGTCTGGTACCCGGTGCTGAAGACCAGCGCCGCTGGCTGACCCATGAACGCGGCGAGCCGCGCCTCCAGCTCCTCGTGCATGTCGAGGGTGCCATTGAGGAAGCGGCTTCCGGTACAGCCGGTGCCGTAGCGGTGAAGCGCCTGCTGAGCCTTCTCGAGGACGTATGGATGATGGGTCAGCCCCAGGTAGTTGTTGGAGCCGACCATGATCTTCCGCTCGCCGCGAATGACCACTTCCGTGTCGAACGATTCCTCGATCGGCTGGAAGTAGGGGTAGACGCCACGGGCGATCGCCTCGCGGGCGGCGGTGAAACGGCGGCACTTCTCAAAGAGGTCGGTGCTACGCTGCACCTCGGCTTTCGCCTGCGCTGTTCCCATCTATAGCCATCCTCGGCGTGTATACCAGCGAACAGTCTGGGAGATACCCTCGCGCAACGGCGTCGCCTGCTCAGGCGGAAGAACCGCTTCCGAACCGGTCAGGTCGCAGACCCACGCGGATGCGAGCATCTCTTCGGCCTTCTCCCGGTTGAACGGGGCTGCCCGGCCCGCGAGCGAACCCGCCGCCTGGCTGATACCCGCCGCGAGCCGCACCAACGGCGCAGCCAGCGGAATTTGGAGCGGCTTCCGATTCATCACGGAGGCAATGGTGCCCACCACCTCCGACCAGCGATGAACCCCGGGGCTCGCGACCGCATACGTACCCGGCGGAGCGTCTGCGGCTCCTTCCAGCGCCCGCGCGAGATCGGCCACGTAGATCAGGTGTAGCCGGTTCTCGCCGTTCTTCGGAATGGGCGCCAGACGCAGGGCTATAAGCCGAAAATACGGCAGCAGCGCCCGATCGCCCGGGCCATACACGGCCGGAGCCCGCATCACCACCACCTCCACACCGCGTCCCGCTAGGCTCCGGACAATCTCCTCGCCAGCCAGCTTCGTCCTGCCGTACGTCGTCAGCGGCTGCGGAGATTCCTCGTTGTGACGAACCCCGTCCGGCGGCGCCGGACCGCACGCGGCGTATGAGCTCAGATATACCAGCCGAGCCGGCATAGGATCCGCCTCGACCAGCGCATCGACCAGAGTTCGCGTGCCGTCGACGTTCGCGCGATGATACCCCTCCTCGTCGCGAGCGGCAGTTACGGCGGCGAGGTGGAATACCACGTCGACCTCACCGCACGCGCGACGGAGCAACTCTCGGTCCGACAGCTCGCCCGTCCAGAGTCGGACACCGTGCTCCCGCAGAGCACGCGTGTCGCTCGTGGGCCGCACGAGCGCGTGCAACTCCCAGCCACGATCCGCCAGTCGATCCACGAGATGGCCACCGACAAACCCCGTGGCCCCGGTAATCAGTGCACGGCGTCTCATGGATGGCTACGAAAATGGGGGAGCCAGAGCAGAAGCGCAACGTCCTCGCGAAGATAGGACAATGCGATAGGACTTGAGAAAGCGGCGGTTATCAATGTTCATCAGAGGATGAACGGCAGGTCACATCGAGGCCGGGGATCACTCCTGCGTCCAGGTTCGCCCCGCCTCGAAAAGCGTGCGCAACGCGCGCTCATCCCTCGCTGCCACCGCGCGACGCATTCGGCCGATCGCGGCCTCGAATGCCGCCAGCGCGGCATCCAGCGGTTCGGCATTGTCGAGGCATATGGCGCTCCACATTTCCGCGGAGCTACCGGCCAGTCGGGTCATATCGCGTCCGCCCGGTCCCAGCTCGCGCCGGAAATGACCGGATCCGGCGAGCGCCAACGCCAGGCTGGTGGCCGCAACCTGGGGGAGGTGGCTCGTCCAGGCCATTCGCCGGTCATGGGTGTCGGCATCCATGACCTCGGGAAGGGCCCCGACCAGCTCCCACAGCTCCCGCACCCGCTCGAGCGCCGCAGCGGAGCTCTGCCGGGTGGGACAGAGAAAGACGCGTTGCCAGGCGTACAGGTCACGGTGCGAGGCTCCCCAGCCGGAGCGGTGGCCGCCCGTAAGGGGATGCGAGCCGACGAAGCGCTCGGCGATGCCGTTTTGCTCCGCCCAGGTGACGATCGAGCGCTTCGTGCTTCCGACGTCAGTGATCACGCAGTCGGGGTCGAGGTGTGGGAGCACCCGTTCAATGGAGGCGGCCGCCCGGTCCACTGGCACTGCCACGACCAGCAGATCGACGTCCCGGAAGCCCTCCTCGCCCCCGCACAGGAACGCCTCGAGCACGTTGGAGGCACGTGCCTCTTCCACCGTGGCGGGGTCCGCGTCGCAGCCGCGCACGAGAACCCCGCGGGAAGCGAGCTCGCGAGCCAGCGAGCCGCCCATCAACCCCAGCCCGATGATTCCAACTGGACCTCGCCACGGTGCGCCGGCCATGGTCAGGCGACGGCGGCGAGGGGAGTGGAGACGAGCTCGCGGCCGGCGGCCTGAGCGAAGGGGGCGAGGCGTCGCATGAGGTCGGTGAAGGAGTCGATGGTGAGCGACTGGTCCCCGTCGGAGAGGGCGCT